>JBNJFN010000031.1:0-18490 GCA_051746885.1 Bacteroidota bacterium
ATGGGAAGAGGTGGATAAATTAATAGCGGACATTAATTTTCAAAGAAAATTAATGTTCCAGTTGCTTACAGCTCCTGACCATATGTATAAAGATTATCCGCATCCCAGGCTATTTTCAACATTAGAACCGTTTTTCCAGTTTGTTTCTTCATTAAACCAGTCTTACCATTTAAATGAAGACATAGATTTTTTTAGTGATCATTTCAGAGCCATCATCCACAAGTTTATATTTAAGCATGCTGATGTGGATGAAGAAATATTACAAGAAATATTTGACGGTATTTTGCTTTTTTATGGTTTTCTGTCGGAACATGAAGTGATCGATAAAAATAAATTTCTTGATTTTAAGGAAGAAATCTCCGGGATGAAAAGCGAAATGTTTAGAAAAATGGACAGATATAATGAAATACGACATGATTATTCAATTTCGGATGAGGAGAAGGAAAATATCCGGGATGAATTGTTTGAAGGTGATCATATGTGGCAGATGCTATAATAATCAAACAAAATATTATTCCTTGTTTTCATCTTGCTCCTCAGCATCATCCTGGGAATCTGTATTTTTCTGTTCCTCCTCCTGCTCGTCAGATTCTTCAAAATTCAGCATATCCAGGGCCTGAAGGGTATTATACCAGGTAAGAATTTTTTTGATGTCAGAAGTATATACCCTTTCTTCATCATATTCAGGAATCACTTCGGCTAAATACTGTTTCAGCTCCGATCCTTTGGCCTTCTTGGGATTTAAAGATTTCCCTCCCTCTTCATGTTCATGAATGGCTTTAAATACTTCTTTTAGCTCCATATCGCCATTTTCCGTATAGATGCTAATGTCTTCGAGTGAATTGATCCGTGCTGTGGGGTCGGCATTCATGCGTTTCTGCGTTTCCAGATTTTCCACAATGATACCATTGCGGCTTTTCTTCAAATACTTATATAATCCGCTGTAACCTGAGATTGCAAGAATATCTTTCAACATGGTTCATTCATTTGGTGAAATGCAAATATAGAACAAACAATCATTTCAAAAAATGTTGCAAGGTTTTTGTTAAGGAGACCGGGTGTTGTTGTACCATAAGCCAATCAGTGCAGGTTTCTTTCCTTCTTGATTTTCTCATAGGCCTCATTAACTTTCTGGAATTTCTGATGAGCAGCTTTCTGGAAATCTTCTCCCAAATGGCTCACTTTATCAGGATGGTATTTATTGGCCATTTTTCTGTAGGCTTTTTTGATCTCCTCGTTGGAAGCTGACGGATCCACCTCAAGTATTTTATAGGCATACCCGGTTTCCTCAATAAACATCGATTTAATCGAATTCTTATCTCTTTGAGAAACTCCCAATCTGCCGGCAATAACCTCAATAACATCCAGTTCCCGCTCATGCACTCTTCCATCGGCACTGGCTACTCCAAAAAGAAAATGAATAAGCTGCAATCGGGAAGAATAATCAAGATTGGATCTGATCTGGTCACATACCTGGTAAAGCGGGATATCCCGGTTCAGGATATCTTTTAACATTTTAATGGCCTCCGAAGCAGTTTCGTTGCCAAATGTTTTGACGAAATACTGTTTTACATAGTTGAGCTCAGAGCGCATGACCTTATTGTCGGCTTTCATGACAGCCGCCACCAGGACCAGCAGGCTCATCACATAATCTCCTTTTGTGGTAGAGGATTTAGAACCCAAGGATTTCGTTGCGGTGGTCTCATCAACCACCGAACCTATAACAAAACCGGCTATCCCTCCAAGCGGGCCTAAAAAAGCCCAACCCAGACCACCTGCAATCCATTTGGTAAACTTTCCCATAAAAAAATTATTTCTTGGTTAACTGTTGGTGAATTTCCAGAATCTGCGGTATGACCAATTGCGATTCATCATTATAAATCACAGCTTCGACCAATTGTATTTTTTCTTCATCTTTCATTTGATGCTTCATCCTTGTTTTGATGTGCTCCCTGTTTGTGTTATCTCTCTTCGCCACCCTTTCAATCCTCAATTCTTCAGGAGCATATACCAGAACATTAAAATCTAAATCTTTATAGCTCCCACTTTCAAACAATATAGCCGCTTCTTCAATTAAATAGGGGAAAACAGATTCTTTTGACTCTGCCCATTCCAGGAATAACCTCCGAACCGCCGGATGAACTATGCTGTTTATTTCTCGTAACGCTTCCTGATTGTTGAATATTTTAGAAGCCAGAAGAGCTTTCTTTATACCGCTTTCATCGTAAATTTCCCGACCGAAATATTTCATCACAGCCTCTTTTACCTGCGGATCGTCATTCAGTAACCTTTTAGCCTCCTCATCGGCATAAAAAACCGGTATGCCAAGCTTTTCGAAAACCTGGCATATCAAGGTTTTACCACTTCCTATGCCCCCGGTAACACCTACTTTAGTCATCCTTCCTTTCGATAATGTAATCGACTTTTTGTGGTGTATAGCTATAGGACCTGAGATAATCAGGTGCATTCTCCACTACTACTTTCAACTGGTCACTACTCTCCCTGACATCTGCATAATCCACGTACACTTGAAACAATTCAGGAATCACCTCTTCATAATTACTCAACCCAACCAGATAAGTTATCTTCACAGAAGAAGGAAATGTCCGAACGACCAGTGAATCGGGACAGTTTCTTACTGCAATCTCTTTTCTTAAGTCCCCTTCTGTATACTGTTCAACAGGTATTTGCAAATCAACCTGCTCGCTCGAGTATTCAACCTGTTCATGCAACTTTTTTAAATCCACTGTAGTTTCCAGGGTATCGGTCAAATCAGAAAACTCCCTATATTTAGTCCTCACTTTGTCTACAGTATCCAAAACCGACCGGGGACCCGACATTTCAATACTATCCGGCTCAATATTCACATTGCCCTTAAGCATCATCTGTTTACCAAAACTGTATTCAATGTCCGCCTCAACCGGCACTACTTTAGAAATACGATCGGTAAATTCAAAAAATAGCGTATCGGGGACAATTTCAAGAATCTCCATGTTTTGACTAAGTTCCTGGTTTAATCTAGGCTCGATGGATTGGGTAGGAATATAATATTCCCCGCTGCCTGCCCGGCTCTGAGCTTTTAGATCAAATGAACTAACCTGAAGCATTAATGGACTCAAATTTCGGGCAAACTTATATTCCAGCAATTGAAAACCCTGGCCTCTCACTTCTAGCTCCAAAGCAGAGGGTAACTCTCCTACCACCACCTTATCCTCGGGAAAATGACTGTATTGCACAGGATAACGAATTCTCGTAACATAGTCATCTTCTAGCTCATTCAAAAACCATAATACGGTGGATATAATCAGAAATATTAAAAATACACCCAGGTTTTTCTTATAATTCGAGGCTTTAAAATTCCTAAAAAATGTTGCTAGTTCCTGTAAATTGATCTTCACCTTTATAGATTTAAATCAATTCTCCCAGAAGTAAATGAATAATTCACTAAAATACCAATACTTCGGGAGAATTAATTTTATCTTTTTTCACCAAGATCTTTTGCGTCTTTTAAGATGGCATTCTTATCTACCTTGATCCTGCTCTGGTCTTCTACTTCAAGAAGGACCGTCTGATCGGTTACACCTACTATTTTACCATAAATGCCCCCTGTGGTTATTACTTTATCCCCGTTTTGTAATGATTGACGATAATTTCTTAATTCTTTCTGTTTTTTAACCTGGGGACGGATCATAAAAAGATAAAAAACCACAATGATCAGTAATAGAGGCCACAATGAAACCAAAGGATTTTGACCCTCTCCTCCCTGTGGGGATGCCATTAAAATTTGAAATAATTGATTCATAATCATCATTTTTAATCTATTATTTAGTTCATTATTATATTGGCTTTTATAGTTAGCCTGTGTTTGCTGTCGGGTGTATTGGTTTTAAGAATCACCGTTTTATACTGATTTCCTTTTCTGCCTGAACTGTCAAAGATCACCTCAATATGATCTTCTTTACCGGGTTCTATAGGCTTTTTATCATATTCCGGAACTGTACACCCGCAACCCGCATAAGCATCTTCTACGATCAGTGGAGAGCCTCCTACATTCTCAAAGTTAAAAGAATAAGATACCTTTTCACCTTGTTTAATGTTGCCAAAATCATAATATACCCGCTCAAAACTAATCTTAGGCGGAGCTCCCGCTTGCCCTTCAGCGTCCTTTTCTGTTGTTCTGTCGGAGCCACTCTTTATACATCCGGCAGTAACCACAGTGAATATTACAATAATATAAATATATAAAACTCTATTCAACATCCTTGCTACAAAATTAAACAAAATATTTAGGATGAATGAAATAATCCCAAAATCATTATACCTCTCCTATCAATCCCCGGCCTTGTTTTTGTATTCTGTTTTCAGCCTTCAGTTGAGTAATAATTTTATCAAGGATTCCATTAATAAAGATATTGCTTTTCTCTGTACTATAAAACTTGGCAATCTCAATGTACTCATCCAAAGTTACCCTGGTTGGTATTGAAGGAAATTCGAGCATCTCAGTAATGGCCATCTTCATGATCAAAATGTCCATAACAGCGATTCTTTCTAAATCCCAATTCTCCGAATTCTCCTTAATCAGATCATCATATTCAGAATATTTCATAATTGTCTTCCTCAGAAGCTGCCTGGCAAAATCTTTATCCTCATTTTTTTTGAATAACGGGAATACAAGTTTACCGCTATGTTCATCTTCTTTCAGATTTTTCAGCGTTTTTGTAATAATGCTTATAACAAGGTCAACCTCATCGTTCCAATAAATGCTTTGTTCTTCAAGCTGCTGATATAATGGTTCATGATCTGCTAAAAAATACGTATATATCTGAATGACCATCATCTTATCTTCATCATAGGATCTTCCGGGGTTGTTCATATATTCCTTGAATAATTCGGATTCGATGAGACGGCTGTAAAATTTTTTGAGAAAATCTTTTTTATGGTACCATCCCAGTTTTTTCCGGTTAACATAACGTCTCAGATCCTCATTGTTTTCTATTTGCCGAATGACCTTATTTTCTATGAATTTGGTGTTCGGATTAATATCTTCATGAGTAGGTGCTTTCTTGCTACGGGCAATCTCAATCCTGTTTTCAGCATATTTACGAAGATCTACCATAAAATATAGCAACTTGTGATACAGATCATAAAACTTATCAATGCTAAAGAACAGTTCTTTCTCCGATTGATCAATGGTCTTATCTTCTGAAAATATATAGGAAAAAATTATTTGTAAAATTTTGATTCTTATGATCCGTCGTGTAATCATCCTTCCGGTTTATGAACAGCTGTTTTTTAAATCCAAAACTTGGGTGCAAAATAAATGAAAAAATGCACCAAAAGAAAATCCAAAAGACGAATTCATCAAAATAAATAATCAAAGGATTACATTATATTGCATTAAAACAAATGACACCCAGTAAATTTTTCCAAAATTACTGGATCATTTTTCAAAAAAAGATACATTTGTGAAAAGTAATCCACTAATTATTTTATACTTTTGTTTCTAAGTAAAACTTTAAAAGCAATTAATGATGGACGGATACGAAAACAAAGAAGGACAAGGCTTTGAACAAGAACAAGAACAAGAGCAAGATCAGGAACGAGCGCAAGGACAAGAACAACAAGAGCAACAAGGTCAAGAACAAGAACAGGAACAAGGTCAAGGGCAAAACGGGAGCGACATTATTTATTCGCAAGTCATTAGAGCCGGAAAAAGAACTTATTTTTTGGATGTGAAAGCCACCCGTAAAAATGATTACTATCTGACTATTACCGAAAGTAAGAAGAGATTTAAGAGAAATGGAAAACGTTTTTTTGAAAAACACAAAGTCTTTCTTTACAAGGAAGACTTTGACAAATTCACGGAGGGTCTGGAAGATGTCATCAACTTTATAAAAGATGCAAAAAGTGATGAAATGAACCAGGAAGAAGAGCAAACCAAACAACAAAAACAAGAAGAAGAAAATTCAGGTTACACTTCGGATGTAAGATTCGAAGATCTGGAAAACAAATAATACCATTTCAGAAAAGGATTTAAAGGGCTGAATAATAAATCAGCCCTTTATTCGCACACTTAATCAACATCAAACCTGGCTTGTTATAACCATATCGGGTTATACAAAAAAGACCTCATTCCATTTTCCAAAATATCCTTCCTGATCTTATTCAACCCCGGAGGTATAAGTATCTTTTTATAATACCATAGATCCTTTCGCAGAACAATAATAAATTGTTGGATAAGGAAAAAAATAATGTTATTTTTGCTCGCTTTTTCATGTTGAGTAGGTTGGAATATGAGGTTATCAGAACTGCAGAGAAATGAAACCGGAATAATTACAAAAGTAAGAGGTAGAGGCGCCTTCAGAAAAAGAATCCTGGAAATGGGTTTTGTTAAGGGAAAGAAAGCAACAGTAATCAAAAATGCCCCTTTACAGGATCCAATAGAATACAGTATAATGGGATACAAGGTATCTCTACGAAGAAGTGAAGCCTCGTTGATTGAAGTGATCACCAAAGAAGAAGCCAAAAAAGAAAATCCCAATCGCTTTAATGGTGTCATCACAGAATCACTCCTTAAAAGAACTGCCCGGGAAAAACAAAAAAACATCAACATAGCTCTTGTGGGAAATCCCAACTCGGGAAAAACCACCCTGTTCAATTTTGCCTCCCGCTCCAGGGAGCATGTCGGGAATTATGGAGGCGTAACCGTGGGTACCAAGACGGCACGCTATAAACAGGACGGCTATTCTTTCAATATAACCGATCTGCCCGGCACCTATTCATTATCTGTTTACTCCCCCGAAGAGCTGTTTGTGAGGAAACATATCCTGGGTGAGATGCCGGATATCGTTATCAACGTTATAGACTCATCGAATCTGGAGCGTAATTTATATCTTTCCACCCAGCTCATCGACATGGACATAAAGGTTATCATTGCTTTAAATATGTATGATGAGCTTAAAACCAGAGGAGATTATTTCGATTACGAGACATTGGGAAAAATGATTGGTATCCCCATCATTCCTACCATTTCTTCTAAAGGTATAGGCATAAACAATTTGTTCAAAAAAGCTATTGAAGTCTTTGAAGATGAAGACCCTACGGTTCGACACATCCATATTAACTACGGACAATCTGTAGAAAAAGCCATAAAGGTCATACAGGATGAAATCTGGAAGAATAAGCGACTTACTGATTTGGTCTCATCCCGCTTTTATGCAATCAAGCTGCTCGAAAAAGATTCTGCCGCCCACTTTTCACTGTCAAACTGGGAAAATTATGAGCAAATTAAAAACAAAGCCGAAGAGCAGATTGTAAAAATTGAGTCGGAACTGGGAGAAGACAGTGAAGCTATAATCACCGATGCCAAATACGGATTCATTGCCGGCGCTTTAAAAGAGACCTTTAAGGGAAACCGGGAAAGCAAACATCGGGAAAAAACCGAACGTATTGATTATTATTTGACCCACAAATTTTTGGGTTTTCCTTTCTTCTTACTTTTCATTTGGATTATGTTCCAGGCGACCTTCAAACTCGGCAGTTATCCCATGGAATGGATCAACTCAATGGTGGAAATTACAGGTGACTGGATAGATACAGCCATGGCCGGAGGCGTGCTGAAAAATCTGCTGATACATGGTATCATTGATGGCGTCGGAGGCGTGATCATATTCCTACCGAACATACTGATATTGTTCTTCTTTATTTCACTGATGGAAGATACGGGTTACATGGCCCGGGCAGCGTTCATCATGGATAAGATCATGCATAAGGTTGGACTGCACGGGCAATCATTCATTCCTTTATTAATGGGATTTGGTTGTAATGTACCTGCTATTATGGCTACCAGAACCATAAAAAACAGGAATAACAGGCTGCTGACCATACTCATCAACCCCTTCATGTCGTGCAGTGCCCGGCTACCGGTTTATGTACTGATCATTTCCGCATTTTTCCCGGGACATTCGGGAACAATACTCTTTGGCATCTACCTCTTCGGTATACTTATGGCAGGCTTAATTGGCATTATCTTTAAAAGAACCCTGTTCCAAACGGATGAAATTCCATTTGTAATGGAACTGCCTCCCTACAGAATGCCGACATTGAACAATACCCTCAAACACATGTGGTATAAGGGCTCTCAATATGTTAAAAAAATGGGAGGAATCATTCTGGTGGCATCTATTATTATATGGGCATTAAGTTATTATCCGAGAAGTATTGAGGATACAGCTAATAAGCCCCGGGAAACGGAAACAGTCAATATGCTTCATTCCGCCGGCCCGAATAATACAGATATAAAAGAGGATAACGCCAGAATCCTGAACCAAAATACAGATGGCATGCCCTATACACAGAAGACACAACTGGAAAAGGTCCCCGTGAAACAAAAAAAATCCTACATAGAACAAGCAGGAGAATTCATAGCACCGGTGATGCGCCCCCTGGGCTTCGATTGGAAAATGACCGTTAGTCTTATATCAGGTATAGCGGCTAAAGAAATCGTGGTAAGTACCATGGGGGTTTTGTACCAGGTTGATACGGAAAGTGGAGACAGAGATGTACTGATCGACCGTTTAAAACAGGCGAAGTTTAAAAGCGGACCGAACAAGGGAGAACCGGTCTTTGATCAGGTTACTGCCCTGGCCTTTCTGTTGTTTGTTTTACTCTATTTCCCTTGTGTAGCGGCACTCGCAGCCATAAAAAATGAAACAGGCTCCTGGAAATGGCCGGCATTTGCTATGATTTATACTACTTTACTGGCATGGTTCGTTGCATTTATTGTCCAGCAAATTGGTTCAATTATTGTCTGAAATTTATTCACTCATGATACAAGAAATTATTGCTTTAATTATAGTTACCCTTGCCGTTATTTATACCATACGGCAAATGATAAAATTTTTCAAGCCTTCAAATACATCTTCCACATCTCCCTGCTCCCATTGTCCATTGGCTGACCGGAACAATTGTTCGGACAATTCCAGTCCACCTCCTAACCCATGATTCCCCAAAAAAATAATTAAAAGGCAAAATACGTTGCTTGTGTAAATGTTTAACAATAAAAAAGAGAAAACTATGGGACAACTTGACCATAAGTTATTGGAAAAGTTAAGCAAAGAAAGAAGTCCGAACAGCATCTCCATTTACATTCCGACCCTCAAAGCGGACCCGGAATCCAAAGAAAATGCAAACCGCATAAATTTAAAAAATAAACTCAAAGAGGCCCGTGAGCAGATGAAAAAACAGGGAATACGGGATGACGAAATCGATGAATATCTGCAACCCATAAAGGATCTTACAGATGATGCTTTGTTTCTTAGGAATTTATGGAATGGGCTGGTTATTTTCCTGAATCAAAATACTTTTGAATATTACAGGGTGGCCATGAATTTCGATAATTTTATGTATATGGGCAGGGATTTTTATTTGTTACCTCTCTTACGGCCGGTAAAGGAAAACAAGGAATTTTATATCCTGTCATTGAACATGCATGGGGTGAAACTATATAAATCAGACCGGTTCAACATTTCTGAAGTGGAAGTGGAAGAATTCATACCGGAACAACTGGAAGAAGCAATTGGATTTGATCATTACAAAGATAAAGTTTATCAGTATAGAAGTGCAAAAGTAGGTGACGGAAGAACGTTTTATCATGGTCATGCCAAAGGCAAAGAAGAAAAAAAGGAAGAGGAGCTGAAATTCCTCCGGTATGTAGAGCAAGGATTGCAGAATGTGTTGAACAACGAAGATAAACCGCTGATCGTTGCTTCAGTGGATTATATATTCGGATTATTCAAAGAAGTTACTAACTACAAATACCTGAAAGAAGAAAATATTTCGGAAAGCCCCAGGGATGAAACGGTTAAGGGGCTGCAGCAAAAAGCCTGGACACTTATACAAAAAGAACTGGATGATGAAAAAGAGCAAATGATCCAAAAATATATTGATTCCTCCAATAAGTCGGATATCGTTGAAGAAATCATTCCTAATATCCTATATGGAAGGGTTGACACACTTTTTGTAAATTTCAGGGAATATCTATGGGGTAAACTTGAAGCCGAAACCTTTGAGGTGGATGTTCACTCAGAAAGAGATGAAGACTGTGAGGATCTGTTGAACTTTGCAGCAATCAGGGCTTTGCTGCATGATGGCAACATTTATTTGATGGAACCTGAGGAAATGCCCCAGAAAAACAAATTGCTTAATGCAACATATAGATTTTAGGAATGTAATTTCCCGCTATTGACCGGGAACATAAAAAGCACCAAATAACAATTTACAAATAACAAACAAGCACCAATACTCAATTTTTTAATAATCCAAACATCATAGGCTAAAGTCGGAAACGTAGTATTTTGGAATGTTTTGAATTTTGGTAATTGGAATTTGAATATCCCGCCTGCCGTCGGGCAGGTATTTGAAATTTGGTGCTTGTTATTTATAAATTATTATTCTTTATATTTACATCAAAAAGATAACCTATGGATATTGTATTGTTAATACTCGGAATCATTTTGATGTTGGGAGGAATCCTGGGATGCATACTTCCCGTGCTTCCAGGCCCCCCGTTAAGCTTTGGAGGTTTGCTCCTGCTTCATTTCACTAAGTTTGCGGAATATTCCACTACCCTTCTCGTCATTTTGGCTATAGTGGCTGTAGGAGTAACCATCCTGGATTATTTTGTCCCGATCTGGGGTACAAAAAGATTCGGAGGAACGAAATACGGAAGCCAGGGAGCAATGGTCGGTGTGGTGATGGGTATATTCCTGTTCCCGCCGCTGGGAATTATCATCTTTCCTTTTATAGGTGCCGTAGTAGGTGAAAGCCTAAAGGGAGCAGATTTCAATTCTGCCATGAGAGCCGGCTTCGGATCCTTCATGGGATTTTTGACAGGCACCGGCCTCAAACTTATCGCTTCCCTGGTTATGGCCTTTTACTTTGCCACCGGCTGGTTAGGCTAAGAGCGTAGGGTAAAGAACGCAAGATGAGTACCTTACTTTTTATTTTCGTGCATTTTTTGGCAGAAAATGAAATTCTAATATCTGATCTTTTAGCCATTATCCTGTGAACCGAGGCCCCATGAGCTTGATTCTTGACCCTGAGCTTTCCTTCCTTAGCTCTAAGCTCTATGCTTTTAGCACTTTGCTCTACGCTCTGAGCTCTAAGCTATTCATTGCCCCAGCGTAGCCACCATAACTCCTTTGATCGTATGAACACGGTTCTCTGCCTCGTCGAATACGATGGAGGCTTCCGACTCAAAAACCTCATCAGTCACTTCCATGGATTCAAGACCAAATTTCTTATAGATCTCCTCTCCCATCTTCGTCTCCCTGTTGTGGAATGAAGGAAGGCAATGCAGGAACTTAACATTGGGATTATTGGTTTTTTCCAACATCGATTTATTGATCTGATAAGGTTTTAGAAGCTCAATTCTTTGCTTCCAAACCTCTTCGGCTTCGCCCATCGAAACCCACACATCGGTATAGAGAAAATCGCAGTCTCTCACACCCTCTTCGATGTGATCCGTCACCATGATCCGTGCCCCAGTCTCTTCGGCTATACCACGGGCCTGCTGTACCAGTGCGTCCGACGGCTGTACTTCTCTGGGAGCCACCGAGCGGAAATCCATTCCCATTTTGGCGGCACCAATCAGCAGGGAATTACCCATATTGTTCCTGGCATCCCCAAGATAAGCGAACTTCATTTTATTCAAAGGTTTATCCGAATGTTCCTTCATCGTCATGAAATCCGCCAACACCTGGGTGGGATGGAATTCATTGGTTAAACCGTTCCATACGGGCACACCTGAGTAGGTACCCAACTCTTCAACCACTTCTTGTCCAAAACCCCGGTATTCGATTCCATCGTACATTCTTCCCAGCACCCGGGCAGTATCCTTCATGGATTCTTTCTGTCCCATCTGAGAACCGGTAGGACCGAGATAGGTAACATTGGCACCCTGGTCATGGGTTGCTACTTCGAAGGCACACCTGGTCCGTGTTGAAGCCTTCTCAAAGATAAGGGCAATATTGCGCCCACTCAGTTTTTGTTGCTCTGTACCGCTGTATTTGGCCGATTTCAGATTCATAGACAAATCCAGAAGAAACCCAATTTCCCTGGGAGTAAAATCAAGAAGCTTCAGAAAGTTCCTGTTTCGGATGTTGAATGCCATAATGCAATTAATTTAGATTTATTAAATTATAATAGATTAAATTTCGTATAAGCACCAAATACCAAGCATCAAAAATCAAATAATACCCAATGACCAAATTTTTAATGACCAAAACGAGAGTAAGCAAAGTTTGAAATTTTTTGTCATTAGAATTTAGATACCCTGCCTTCTGGCGAGCAGGTATTTGTTATTTGATGCTTGAAATTTGATGCTTTATCCATTTGATACTTCAACTATTCATACTTTGCAATAATCTTGGTTCCATAGGTTTTGTCTTTAAGTAGCTTGGATTCGGTGATCACACTTTTTTCTCCTCCTTTTTCTACAAACTGGACAGCCGCTTTCATCTTTGGAGCCATACTACCTTCGGAGAACATGCCCCGGTTAAGGTACTTTTTGGCATCAGCCAAATCCAAAGGATCCAGCTTTTTCTCGCCGGGCTTTTTATAGTTGATATACACATAAGGTACATCGGTAAGGATGTAAAATTCATCCGCCTTGATCTTTGCAGCCAGCAAGGAGGAAGCCATATCCTTGTCAATAACAGCCTCAGTCGGCCGCACTCTGTTTTCCTCATCCGTATAAACCGGAATACCTCCACCACCGGCAGCTATGACGATGTTTCCCTGGCGGGCAAGGGTCTGTATAACATCCTCATTCATAATGGCCTTAGGTAATGGTGAAGGTACCACGCGCCTCCAGCCACCTTCAGTCTTCACTTCCTCCTTAAATATCCAACCCTTCTCTTCGGTTAGCTTATCAGCCTGTTCCTTATTGTAGGTTTTCCCCACCCGCTTCTGGGGCTTCTGAAAAGCCGGGTCGTCTTTATCCACTTCAACCTGGCTGACAAGAGTAACCACATCCTTGTTGATATTATATTTGCGCAACAGATTGAGCATCATTCGTTCAATCATATATCCAATCTCTCCCTGGGTATCGGCAACACAAATATCCAGGGGCATCTGCGGCAAACCATATATATGCTCTCCAGCATCGTTTTTCATTAGCAGATTACCCACCTGTGGCCCGTTACCATGGCTGATTACAAGATGATAATCCTCTTCCAGCAAAAAAAGAAGATTCTCCAGTGTATCGGTAACATTTTGTTCCTGTTCTTCTATGGTTCCCGTCTGACCATCTCTGATCAGGGCATTCCCTCCCAATGCTATCACCGCTAATTTTCTCATAAACACCTCTTTATTATTACATATCAAGAAACAACAAAACTAACAAAATTTATGAATTATAAAACGGTTAATAAAAAGGCGCTGCAGGAAATAATTGAAAAACTTAAAGAACGTTAATTTACCACTTATCATAAATTTTATATTAATTTGCACCTGTAATAAAGGATTCGCTTTAAATTGTTGTTATTCTCCATGGCAAAAAAGACCAAAAAACAAAAAAGGCAGGACGACAGGTATAAATTTTTAACGGGAATTTTCTTCCTATTTCTGGCCATTTATATTACCCTGGCTTTTAGCTCTTTTTTCTTCACCTGGAAAACAGACCAAAGCTTTCAATGGGGTGAGGTGGTTTCCAATGCGGATGTGGTAGTTGAAAACTGGGCCGGAAAAGTCGGAGCTCGAATGGCCAATCTATTTATTGCCAAATGGTTTGGAGTCGCTTCATTCCTTATTCCCTTCTTTCTTGTAATCCTGGCCTTCAAATTATTCAGGGTAAAATTGCTGCCTGTAGGAAAAACCTTGCAATATTCCATCATTGGAATGATCCTGTTTTCGTTGCTCCTGGGATATTTATTTCAGAACATGAACGGCTACCTGGTCAACGGACTTGGCGGAGGTCACGGATTGTTCATGGCTCAATGGCTCAATGCATTCATAGGAAAAGTGGGTACGGCCTTTCTGCTGATCATCCTCTTTTCGGCCTTTATTTTATCCCTTTATCCTGTATCCATGAATGCAATCAAACGGCGATTTATCGCTCTATCCAGCAGGATATTCCAAAGCAGAAAAAAGATGGCCACCGCAGGTATTCCTTCTACAGAAAAAAATATAAAAACCAAAAAAATTAAAGCGAAATCCGCTAAAGAAAAGGAAAAAGAAAAAACAGAAGCAAAAAAAGAAGAAAAAACAATCAAAGACTGGAGTACCCCTGAGGAGGTAAGAAATACAAAACAGGAGGTGGCGTCCGAAAAAGAAACCAAAGCCACCCAAACCTCATCTAAGGAGCATATTTCCCATTCGGAATATAAAGGAAAAACAGGCAAAAAAACCGAAAGTATAGAAGTACCGGGCAATGGGGAGTCCACGGAAGAAGAAGGCATTCAGTTTACCATAGAGAAATCAGAAGAAGAGCGGGAAGAAGATAATCCTGGTAATCAGGATATAAAGGATTATGATCCTACGCTTGAGTTGAGTGAATTTCAACTGCCTCCAATCGAACTTCTTGAAGAATACGGCGATGAGGAAGGCGAGCAGGAGATCAACAAAGAGGAGATCATAAGGAACAAGAACAAGATCGTTGAAACCTTAGGTAACTATAAAATACAGATCGACAAGATACGGGCCACTATTGGTCCCACGGTTACCCTTTACGAGATCGTACCGGCGCCTGGCATCAGAATATCAAAGATCAAGAATCTTGAGGACGACATCGCCCTCAGCCTGGCCGCCCTGGGTATCCGTATCATTGCGCCTATACCTGGCAAAGGGACCATCGGCATTGAAGTGCCCAATGAGAAGAAAGAAATCGTCAGCATGCGCTCGGTGCTAACCTCGAAAAATTTCAGGGAGGCCAAACATGAGCTTCCCATAGGCCTTGGAAAAACCATATCCAATGAAACCTATGTTATCGATCTGGGACAACTGCCCCACCTGTTGGTGGCCGGTGCCACAGGCCAGGGAAAATCTGTAGGTCTGAATGCCATCATTGCTTCTCTGCTCTATAAGAAGCACCCCAGCCAGCTCAAATTCGTTCTGGTGGATCCGAAAAAGGTTGAGCTTACCCCTTATGCCAAGATCAAAAACCATTACATGGGCAAAATTCCCGACATTGAAGAGCCCATTGTCACAGAGAACCAGGATATCATTAAAACCCTGAACTCACTGTGCGTGGAAATGGATGAGCGATATAACCTGCTGAAACATGCCCATGTAAGGAATATCAGTGAATACAACAAAAAGTTCATCAAGAAACGGCTTAACCCGGAAAAAGGCCATAGATACCTGCCCTATATCGTGGTGGTAATTGACGAGTTTGCAGACCTGATCATGACTGCAGGCAAAGAAGTAGAAAGCCCTATCGCAAGGTTGGCACAACTGGCACGGGCTATAGGAATCCATCTGATCATCGCTACCCAGCGCCCCACCACCAACATCATTACCGGAGTAATCAAAGCCAACTTTCCGGCCAGAATTGCCTTCAGGGTAACCTCTCAGATCGATTCCAGGACCATCCTGGACAGCACGGGGGCCAACCAGCTGATCGGACGCGGGGATATGCTGATCTCTACAGGCAGCGACCTTACCCGCCTGCAGTGTGCCTTTATCGACTCGGAAGACATCGAAAAACTAACCGATTTCATCAGCAATCAGCAGGGATTCGCACAGCCTTTCGAGCTGCCGGAATATGAAGATGAAAACGATCTGGACGGTAATGGCTCCAAGAAAGTGGATAAATGGGATGCCCTTTTTGAAGAGGCTGCACGAACAGTAGTTCGCCATCAGCAAGGCTCCACCTCTCTAATCCAGCGGAAGCTTTCAATCGGTTACAACAGGGCCGGAAGAATCATGGATCAGTTGGAAGCCGCGAACATAGTGGGTCCGCACGAAGGCAGCAAGGCCAGAACAGTTCAATTTCCAGATGAGTATGCATTGGAACAATATTTGAATAACTTTTTTAATACAAATCAATAGGTGAATAAAAAATGAGATACATTGCTCTACTTATAATCATATTGCTGGTGGCTTTTAACGCCACCGCCCAGGAAGAAAATGCGGAGAAACTACTCAAAACCCTGGCGGAAAAGCACAACGCCTATGACAACATCACAGCCGATTTCTCTTTTTATTACAAAAACCTGCAAACAGAAAATGAGAACAAGTGGAACGGCTCCATCATCATGAAGGGTGAAAAGTACAAACTGGACCTGAGAAATACCACAATATATTACAACGGCAAAACCCAGTGGAACTATCTGCATGATCCCAATGAAGTGAATATATCGGAGCCGGTACAGAACGAAGACTCCGACATCATTAACCACCCACATCAGATATTCGAAATTTACAAGAAAGATTTCAAATACAAATATGTGGGCAAAGAGACCAGTAATGGCCAGGAGGTTTATGAGATCGATCTTTTCCCCGAAGAGCTCGAAACAGATTACAGTAGGATCAGGCTATACCTTACCCAGGATAACATCCGGATAAATGCAGCAAAGATATTCGCCAAAGACGGATCCAGGTACCGGATTGAAATTGAGAACATGAAAACCAACCAACCTGTTGATGATTCTGCTTTTGTATTCAATAAGGAAGACCATCCCAATGTGGAGGTGATTGATATGAGGTTTTGATGATGTTTGATTGTTTGACATAGAAGAGTTTGACAGGACCCGATAACCATCGGGTTTGATTATTGGATTGTCATTCAGTTGTCATTCGATGGTCATTTTTTGTATTCGCAGAAGGGATAAAGGAATCAGAAAAAATTTGATTTTTTTAATCAAAATATCTATTTTTAGAGTATTATAATGTAAGCGGTTATTATGCAAACTTCTGAAAGGTTAATTTGCAATAAATCAACAATTAGTGTTTCGGGTAACTTCAAACAAAAAATCCATTAAATTATGCCACATACAGGAATCATGTACAGACTCATCGCCATTTCCGCGGCCATAGTAATTGCAGGAATAATCCTTTCGGGAGCGCCTGCAGTTTACTTTATATCTCTGATCGAGCCTCAGCCGGAATGGGTCGACCCCGAAACCTTTGCAGAAAGCTACCATCCCGTCCAAAAGCTGGCCTGGGCAGGAGGTTTCTTGCTTATACTTGGGTTTGCCTTTTTCGTATCTTCAGCTTACCAACTGGCTGTTTCTCCATCCCAAAAGGTTCCCGGTTTGCTGGCCATCATCTTTGTAACCATATTTGCCGTGCTGGTCGGTTTTAATTATTCACTTCAAATTGCATGGGTTCCGTTACTTGCCGAACAACAACACGAAGCCCTAAGCCTGGTTACCATGAGCAATACACAATCCGTTGCATGGGTGCTCGAAATGTTCGGATATGGTTTTCTGGGCCTCTCCACCTGGTGCATTTCCATGGTATTTTGGGGCAGCAAAAAGATGGACTGGATTCGCTATCTACTGATCGCCTACGGCGTGATCAGCATCGCAGGTGCTGTAATTACGATCAGTGGTGTTTCCTGGCTTTTGAAAACTACAGGAACAATAAGTTTTGCAGTCCGGAATCTGCTGCTTTTAATCACAATGGCCCTTATATATCGTGAATTTAGAAAAAGAAGGCTAAAAGGAGGACATTAAATCGGCTCATAAAAAATTTTTAAACAATAGAAGGCCCATCTCTCCCAGTATAGTCAGCAAACTGCTCCAAAAGGCGATGCCGGCAATAAGAAAAACAAGCAACCTTTTTGGCTTCTTAACCAATACCAGTCCAAAAAGCGTAGACAATATGGGCCCGATCACCCCGCATCCAATCAGTCCGATGCCCGCAATCCCATAGCGCTCCATCAATCGGGAAAATCTGCTTTCTTTCTTCTTTAGTTGGTTCTTTCCATAACGTTTCACTATCCATTGTTTAAACGACTGACCCGAAAAAAAGAGGAACAGCACCACTGCAATTGAACCCAGGGCGGTAAAACCGGCTGTTACCAAAGGATGCGCATTTATAGCAAGCCCTACCGGAACTCCCTTCCATATGCCGGCTGCTCCGGCTATAAAAATGGTTGTAATCTGCACCCAAAGGTTCTCCATATGGCAATATTAGCTTATGGATGGCATACTTTTCAGCGAACTAAGATAACAAGGAGATTCGGTTTATCTAACATAAAATAAAGATTTTTCCAATCAAGGACGGATGGTACAGAGCGCAGAGCTTAGAGCACAGGGCACAGGGCACAGGGGAAAGCGTTTACGGTTTGAGGTTTAATGTTTGAATTGTAAAGAACTCTTCCACTGTCTAACCGTTGCTTCTCAGGGCTCAGGTTTCCCATTTTCTTATATTTCCGTTTTCTCGTTTTCTTGTCTTTCCATTTTTCAATTATATCCGAGACGCAAGCATTGCGTCTCTACTCCTTACTTCTCATCTACCTCCCATCGCTCATTCATTCTGTCGC
>JBNJFN010000032.1:0-18317 GCA_051746885.1 Bacteroidota bacterium
CGATCGAGGATTCTTCTGGCCTCCTGGATATCCAGCCTGTCCTGGCTGTAAATACCCCACGGAAGTTCAGTCAAGGTATTCAGGTAGGCGCGGGTAACCTGAAACTCAGATGAACTGGGTTCCAGAGTTTGCATCTTTTCAATTTCACTGTTTATAACCTCGGAAGCTTCCTGAGAAAGCTTCAGGTTTTTCATCCGATCTTTGAATTTCTGAATCTCCGACTCCTTATCATCTTTTTCTATTCCGAGCTCACGTTTGATCACCTTCAACTGTTCCCTCAGGAAGAATTCTCTTTGCTGCTTGGAGACTTTTTCATTAATCTGCTTCTGAATCTCTTCTTGTATCTGCGATCGTTCAATCTCCTCCTTCAGCAGCAAAAGAAGTTTCTCAGCTCTTTTATAAAGATCATAAGTTGCAAGAATATCCTGCAGTTTTTCTCCGTCTGCCGTGAGCATGGCAGTGATCAGGTCCATCAGCATACCGGGCTTTTCAATGCTGATTTGGTTCAATACCATTTTAATCTGCTCCTGAAAGACAGGATTCTTCTTCAACAGCTCTTTCACTGATGATACAATAGAAAGGGTATAAGCCTTCAGCTCCTCAGAGGGTTTCTCGTCAGGATCGCTGTAATATTCCACCTGCCATTGAAGTACCGGATCTTTCCTGACGGATTTAATGTGAGAAAATCTTTGTAGCCCCTGTACCAACACCTGAAGACTATCCTCCTGAATCGGTACGATTTTATGAATTTTAACCACAGTTCCTACTTCATACATTTCCGAATTCATAAAATCTTGCTGATCCGGTTCTTTTACAAGAATCAGACCCAAAAACGGCTGATTGCTGTTGGCCACATTTTTTATGGCTTCTATAAATTTCGGACCGGTGAAAGTCATTGGTACAGTAATACCCGGAAAAAATGGCCGCGTATCTACGGGCAGGACTGTTAAAATGTCAGGCAACATATCAGAAACAACAGCAATATCAGATGAAACAGGTTGACCCTGCTGATTCTGATAGCCCTGATTTTGTTGCTGATTTTGATTGTTATTATTCTTATCTTCACTCATAATTCTTATTTTTTTCAAGAACCAATATACATATTTATCCTGTTAAGTACAAGGAATATGCCACCTTCAATATGCTGATTTTCAGAATAGAGTTTATGAAGGTAATAATTCATTGTTTTTAAGTATAATTCGTACGTTATATGCAGCGGGTTTTTCTGCTTATCAGTTTTACTATAAGGCCTCTTTTCCATAAATAAAAGTGATTAGAAATAAAAAAAGCAGAAAGATGGATACTTTCTGCTTTAGGGTGATTTTTCATTATTCTTTAAGTACTGGTTTTCTACCAGAAGGGATGCCGGTTGAATGAATTGAACGAATTGAAAGAGTTGTGACGGTTGTAAGGAGAATAGGAATTATAATAAGGATTATTGCCCTCGGAGAATCGGAATTCAAAATCTATGCTGGCATTCTCAGAGATTTTGTAGCCCATACCTAAGGATAAAGCATTATAATCAGATGATTGCCTGTTTTGTCCGGGATAAAGACTAAAGGGTGTCATGGACGGTTCGGCATGTTGACCCTCGGCCCTAAAGTACATTCTGTCATTGGGCTTATAGGTGCCGCCTGCAGAAATGGCAAAGGAGTTATTATTGTTCAGGGGCATCAAACCGCCATCGGAAGGGTTGAAGTTTGGGCCTGAACCGAAAGGTGTCTGATTAAAATTGGATATTACTCCTGTGAAATTCAGTGTAAGCTTTGGATTTACTTGATAATCAATACTTGGGGCTACATAGGAGTTCATCATCGATTGTCCCCCAAAAGAGGTAAAACCTGTACCTACGGTCAATCCGAAATCCACCTTGTCATCCTGAGAACTTTCTGCCTTTTGGATGGTGGCAGAATCAATCGGCCTGTAAAAATTGGGCAAAGGCTGATACATTTGGCTGTATCCGAATACCGGTAAAATTATCAGTATTAGGAAATAAAATATTTTTTTCATTTCCGAAAAGTTTTAATTAATATTTGAACAAATTTATACAAAATATAAATATAAAACGCTTTATTTTGAGATTTTAGTATTGTTCATCCTTTTTTATCTGTTCGGGTAACCTTCAGAATACCCTTTTCCTGTTTCAGTTTATTGATCAGGGATTGCAAGGTTTTCGTATCGGAAACATATAAATTGATATGGCCATCGAATAAGCCATCATCAGAATCAATGGATATGGAACGCATTTTTACTTTCATATAGTTGGAAATGACATCGGAAATGCGGTTGACCATCCCAATCTCGTCAATTCCTGATACCCTTATGCGCGTCTGAAAGGAGGACTTTTCCTTTGTTTTTTTCCATTGAACAGGAACCACCCGGTATTCATATTGTTTCATCAATCTCTGTGCATTTACGCAACCTGCACGGTGTATTTTTATACCTTCCGTTTTGGTTACAAAACCAAGAATGTCATCACCATATACGGGATTACAACACTTGGCCAGTTTATAATCGATTCCTTTTAGCTCCTCTCCTATAATTATAAAATCATCTGTTTCGATTACCGGGTCTTTCTGTGATTCCCTGGTATCTTTTTCCTGGATATCGGTTTCCCCGGCTTTTGCATTCTTTTCATACTCTTTTTCTTCGGTGAGAAGATCTTTGAGCTCACTAACATCAATCTTTTCATTGCCCAGGTTGGCAAAAAAATGAGTGGCTTCTTTAATGTTATAATATTTAAGCAACTTGTTGAGATTTTCCTGGTTAAAAGGGATCTTCCAATTCTTGAGCCGCCGTTTGAGGAGCTCTCTTCCTGCATCCGCTTCTTTTCTAAGTTCTTCCTTTAAGGATTGCCGGATTTTCGACTTGGCTTTAGAGGTAACCACCATGCCCAGCCAATCATTCTTAGGTTTCTGATTTTTTGAGGTAATCACCTCTACACTGTCTCCGTTTTTCAGTTTGTACCTAATGGGAACATTCTTATTGTTCACTACACCTCCAACACACTGAGCTCCAACTTCGGAATGAATCTCAAACGCAAAATCCAGTACCGTGGCACCCTCCGGTAAGCGAATCAATTCTCCTTTAGGTGTGAATACAAAAATTTCCTCTGAAAGCAGATTCAAACGAACGTTGTCGATGATTTCCGAAGCGGTGGCATCACTGGTCTCCAGTATATCCCGTATTTTACCCATCCAGTTGTCGAAAGCCTGGTCTCCTTTAATTCCTTTATATTTCCAGTGGGCTGCATATCCTTTCTCTGCTATGTCATTCATTCGTTTTGACCGTATCTGAACTTCCACCCATTTGCCTTCAGGTCCAATTACCGTTGTATGTAACGATTCATAACCATTCGATTTGGGATTGGAAATCCAGTCTCTTAGTCTTTCCGGGTTGGGCCGGTAAAAATCTGAAACGACGGAATATACCCTCCAACAATCTGCCTTTTCCATTTTAGCCGAAGTATTCAGGATGATCCGTATGGCAAATATGTCATAAACTTGTTCAAATGGCACTCCCTGTTCCTTCATTTTCCGCCATATAGAGTATACCGACTTGGTTCTCCCTTTAATTTCGTAAGTGAATCCTTGCTTGTCCAGTTCTTTCTTTATGGGATCGGTGAATTTTTTGATAAATCGATTCCTTCGGGCAGTAGTATTTTGTAATTTATTAACAATGGATTTGTAGGTTTCACTTTCTGTATATTTCATTGATAAATCCTCAAGCTCTGATTTTATGGAATATAATCCCAAACGATGCGCAAGAGGGGCATAAAGTGAAAATGTCTGAACAGAAGTTTTTATCTGATGATCTTTGGGCATATATTCCATACGCCTCATTTCGTCGAGAAGGATGGCCAGGCGTATTAATATTACCCGTATATCATTGGAAAGGGTTAACAGCAGTTTCCTGAAATTCTCCGGCTGAAATCTGGTTTCACTTGCTTTAATGTCAAAGATCTTAAGCAGTCCTTCTACAATTTCACTGACTTTATTTCCGTACTCCTTTTCCACATAATTGAGTGTCAATTTTTCTCTTCGCACCAGATCGTAAAGCAGGCTGGCCAATACTGACTTGGTAGCCATGCCGATTTCTTCCACCACAATCCTTGCCACCTCCAAAAGATGAAGTATAAAGGGTTCTCCGTTGGCTAGTTTCTCATTTTGATAATGCGTAATGGCCTCATCTACTGCTTTTCTTATAACCTCAGTATCAGATTCTTTCAGAAAAGCTTTGGATTTTTGAAGCAAATCTCTGTATCGAAGGTAGATCTTTCTACGATCCTTGAAATTCAACTCTTCTTTTGTTTCAAGCATATCATATTATTTTATGACAAATTCGTCGGCATCTTTGCCAACCGGAAACTTCTCCCTGAACCGGTTCAATTCATCAAGAGATAGAGTCAAGGTCTCAACAGATTCCTGATGGGGTTCGGTTTTGCTCAGTATATCCCCCCAGGGATCTATAACCATGGAATCTCCTGAGTAAGTAAGACCATTACCATCCCTGCCTATTCTGTTCACGCCCGCAACATAAACCTGATTTTCCAGTGCCCGGGCTATAAGCAGTGATCTCCATACACGTCTTCGTACTTCAGGCCAGTTGGCAATGTAAAGCGCCAAATCATAATCATCACGATTGCGGCTCCATACGGGGAAACGTAAATCATAACAAATCAGGGGCAATATTCTCCACTTTCCCAAATTAAATATTACCCTTTTCTTACCTGCCGTGTAATGTTTGTTCTCTTCCCCCATTCTGAAGAGATGTCTTTTATCATAGACTTTATAATTCCCGTCCGGATGTACAACGAATAACCGGTTGAAATAATTGCCGTTTTCATGAATGATTAAACTACCGGTCAATGTAACATTTTTTTCGGAAGCCATAGATTGCATCCATTTTAGGGATTTGCCCTCTGTGGGTTCTGCCAGTTGTTCTGGCTGCATCGAAAACCCCGTGGTGAACATCTCAGGAAGAATAACCAGATCAGTTTCCTGAGATATCCCGTTTATTTTGGTCTTAAAATGATCCAGATTTCTGTCGGTTTGCTCCCAAATTAATTCTGTCTGGATGAATGTTACGGTAAGGTTAGTATTTTGATGTTTCATTAGTGCAACAGTTTATTAAAAATTTGAATTTCAAATTGATTTACAAGCCAAATTCACAAACTTTGCTTATATCACCAGGGAACCCGCATGCTACTCATGTTCTTGTTGTGAAGGTTACTGCATGCAGGTTTCATAACAATATGTTGTTACTATTCGTCTAACCATCAAATTTAACATTTTCCCGTGAAATGTCCCCATATGCGGTTTAGTTTTCTGAAATCATGATGGAGCGGTTTCAGAGGAGGTATCCTCCAGTATCCCTTTCATTAAAGGAATATAATATTTCCAGAAAAATTTTGCCCGGTCTGCTTTATCGTCAGAATAAAAAAGAAAATCAATCAATTGTATACCAGAAAAATAAGAAATTCTCGTATCAATTGGGTTCTGGCAGAAGTCGCCGGCAAAGTAATACAGGTTGTAGCTTCCGGAATAATTAATAATGGCGGGAAATTTTGCATTAACATCATAATTTGCAAGCAGTGAATCCCCAAGAGGAGTAGTGGACAACTCAAAATTAGCCACTGTTTCATTCGGAGGATTTGTCGTCACTATATCAAACCAGTAGGGATATTCAAGAGTAAGAGGAAGATCAAATTTTTCAGCAAACCTTTTTTGGGTATGGATTTCAGGTACATCTTGGGTAAGATGTTTGGATGCATCCAAGACAACTACTTTTCCGTATCTGTGAATCAGGACTATGCCGGAATGTTTGAAATCCCATTTTGCACCATTCTGTTCCTCATAAAGGTCTATGATCCATTTTGGGAAGTCGGGATTCTGTTCGAAATCCAAGGAATGAAAGTATCGACCTATCCATCCTTCCCAGCTAAATTTCAGCAGCTCTTCCGTTTTTTTTCTTATCTCCGGAGAAGTAGTTTTATTTAACAATACGAATTCGGTCACAATGGTTTTTTCTTTTTCAATAAGCGATTTCAGCAGCAAATAATCATTTTGATTCAGATCCCCGTAAACTTTTTGTTCCGTTTTGGTTTTTGATTCTGTATTCTGATACCAATCATTATAATAAACTCCATATGTATCCGCATAATAAGCAATATCCGCATTGCTGGAAATTTGATTAACCTCATCTATAGAAATACTCCTGAAATCAAATTGTTGTTTTTCGGGATTAGTTGGGAAAAATCCGTAATAGTCCTCTTTGAGCTTATATCGATCATGGTTTGATTTTACATATCGATTATTGTTCAGCACCCAGTAAAATGATTTATGTTCATTGCGTTCTTTTGTGGGCACCGTTTTATCTAAAATAAATACCTCTACCGTTTTTTTAGGTTTGAAGAACCAGAGCAGAAAAGAAACCAATATCAATAAAAAGACAACGGAAAAAATACCGGCTACTATTCTGGCAATCTTCATATTTCTCATTGGTCACTTATTTAATTAGCGGACCAAAGTAAGAGTTTTTTAAAAGAGCATGCAAATTTTTAAAAAATTTAAACAATTTTTTTTATGGCTTCATCTACATTGTTTAGTGGCTTTTGACAAACCTCCCCCTGACAAATATATATCTGAGTTTTCCCAAGTTTGACCCGGTCCTTCAGAATAGGTAGATTTCCCTCATGGGTACCTCCGGCCAGAATGAGACCCGGATGATATATATTTATAAATCTTTTTCTGTATTCTTCGGATTTTCTGCCTACTATGGACACTTCGTAAGGGGGATAGACATACCAGATCATCAAGTTCAGCCAGTTGGAAAAGTATAATGGATTCCTTGGAATCATAGTGTTTGCAGCAGCAAGCATCTTTCTGGCTCGTTCAATATACGAATCAATATATAAATAATGGCCCAGTATGAACAAATTCTTTGCATAAACAGAATTGGAGGAAGGCAGCACCGAATCCACCACCTCAATCTTGTTGGTAATTAATTGTTTGTCAGGGGCTGCAATGTAGTTCAAAAGCTGGTTTCGTCCATGGGTAAAGTTACGTAGAACAAACTCGGTTAATTTATAAGCCCAGTCAATCCATTTGCCATCAAAAGTAATCTGGTAAAGCTCCAGCAAAGCTTCCGTTAAATAAGCATAATCGTCTAAAAATGCATCCACGGTGGATTTTCCGTTAATGTATATTCTCTCCAACCGATAGTCGCTGTGTAATTGCAGACCAATAAGATATTCAGCACTGGTAAGGGCTATCCTAAGGTATTTGCCCTTGCCGGTTGCCCTGTATCCGTGAATGAATGCTTTAATTGCCAGAGCATTCCAGGCTGTGATGACCTTTTTGTCAGTGTCGGGTCTGGGCCTCTTCTCCCTTTGTTCCCACATGGCCTCCTTACCTTGCTGAATGATCTCTTTTACTCTGCTATGGGAGAGGTTATACTTTTCAGCAAGGGTATCAATGCTCATACTTTTTGCTATTACATTTTTATCTTTCCAGTTACCATCACGCTGAATGCCAAAATAATCGCTTAAAATATCTGAGGTAGAATGCAGAATAAACTCAACTTCCTCCTGACTCCAGGTATAATAAGCCCCTTCTCCTTCCTCATTATCAGCATCGATGGAAGAATAAAACAGGTTCTCTTCTGACATCATTTCTCTTTGGAGAAAATCGAGTATTTCAGTTACCGTATCCTTCAGATGCTCCTGTTTGGTGTAAAGATAGGCCTGACTATATAAAACAGCCAATTGAGCATTGTCATAAAGCATTTTTTCAAAATGCGGCATCATCCATTCTTTATCCGTTGAATAGCGTGCAAAACCACCTCCAAGATGATCATATATTCCCCCCTCTTCCATTTTTTGCATTGTGAAAAGCACATGTTCCAACAGGTTTTTCTCACCAGTATGGAAGTGGTATTTCAGGAGGAATTGATAAAACACTGCCATGGGAAATTTTGGAGTACCTTTGATTCCTCCAAATTCATTATCGAGATATCGCCGGGTTGTGTCAACCCTTTCCTTTAGTTCTTTCTTTTGAAAGCCAGGGATAGTAGTTACGGTTTCCATTGGCTGGATGTTTTGTACGCCTTCTTTAATATCATTGGCTTGAATTTCCAGCTTGTTTGGTGTTCTCCGGTAAGTGTCGGCCAGATTCATCAAAACCTGTTTCCACTGAGATTTTCTAAAATAGGTACCACCGTATATTGGACGGCCGTCGGGTAAAGCAAAACAATTGAGCGGCCAGCCTCCCGATCCGGTAATGATCTGGACCGCATCCATATAAATGCTGTCCACATCAGGCCTTGCTTCTCTGTCCACTTTGATGCATATATAATTTTGATTCATAATCCTGGCCACTTCGTGGTCGCTGAATGATTCGTATTCCATTACATGACACCAGTGACAAGCTGCATATCCAATACTTATCAGCACAAGTTTATTCTCCTTCCGTGCTTTTTCAAATGCTTCTTCACCCCAGGGATGCCAGTCTACCGGATTATCGGCATGCTGTAAAAGATAGGGGCTCGACTCATGGATTAACCTGTTGGTGGATTTATTCCGTTTTTTCGTACTATCCATATCTTGTCTGTTTATATTTTATAAGTATTATAACAATTTAGATCAAATAAATGTTGACAGACAAGAAACAAACAGATTACTTCACCAGGATCTGGAAGTGTTTTATTTCCCTGGTTTCTTCGGTACCGGGTCGTTTATAAACAAACTTCAGGATGGTTTTGCCTTTTTTGGCAGCTTCAAAATGCCATTTTTTAATGCCTCCGGCACCTAAACGGGGTTTATCAACCGGATTTTCAGCAGGCACATATTCTTCGTCCTGAAGCGTCACCAGAGAATCGGACAGGCCTTCCTCTATCATCCAGTTGTATCCTGTAGAAGGATTGGTTTTTAGGTTTATCACAAACTCCTCGCCTTTGTTTACCTTATATTCCCGGTCAAACTGAATACTGGCACAGGAAGTCAATAATAATATATAAATCAGAAGAAAAATGGAATGGTTCATGATAATATGGTCAAATATAGATTCTGATCAACGGATAAATTTAATGAAAAAAATGCCATCAGGCAAAGCTTATGGCATAAAACAACCTTGTCGGCAAAGGATAAATTTTACTGAATCTCTCGTACTGCCTGTTCAATATTTTGGAGGGCAGTTCTGAGGATTCTTCGCGGACAGCCAAAATTCAACCGCTGAAACCCTGCTCCGTTTTCTCCAAAAGTAGCTCCTTCATTCATTCCCACCCCGGCTTTTTCTACCATAAAACGGTTGACCCGGTCATCTTCCACAGGTAACTGCCTGCAATCAAGCCATGCAAGATAGGTCCCCTCGGGTTTGATGAGCTGAATTCCGGGGATACGTGTGTCGATGTACTCGCTAATAAGCTGTATATTGCCGGCTAAATAGTCAAGCAATTCATCCAGCCATTGCTCTCCATGGTTATAAGCGGCTTCCAGCGCTACATTGCCAAAAATATTTCCGTGCCAGAGGTGTATCCTTTCGATCATCTCATTGAATAAACCTCTGAGTTTCCTGTTTGGAATAATGCCAACAGAGGTAGATAATCCGGCAATATTGAAAGTTTTGCTTGGAGCCAGAAAAGTCAGGGTATTCCGGGCTATGGATTCGCTGATGGAAGCCATTGGTGTATAAACATAACCCGGAAAAACGATATCGGAATGAATTTCATCAGCTATAATCAAAGTCCCATACTTACAGCAAAGCTCTCCCATTGTTTTTAGCTCCGAAAGGGTCCATACCGCACCCCCGGGATTATGTGGATTGGAAAGGATAAAAAGTTTCACCCCAGATTTGAGCTGTTCTTCAAAATCCTCCATATCGATGTGATATCTTCCTTCACGAAGAAAAAGCCGGTTTTCAACCAATTGCCTGCCATTCTTTTTGACAGCCTGAAAAAACGGAAAATATACAGGAGGTTGAATCATCACCTTGTCGCCCGGATCAGTCAGCGTCATGATGGATAAATTAACCCCGGGTACGATCCCGGGGGTAAAAGTCAGCCAATCGCGTGATATGGGCCAGTTGTATCTTTTTTCTGTCCAGCGCATAACTGATTGATAAAAAGACTCTGGTCTGATGCTGTATCCGTAAATCTCATGATCAGCTCTTTCCATAATGGCGTCTGAAACGGAAGGCGGTACCTTAAAATCCATATCTGCCACCCACATAGGTAGTATGTCTTCCCTTCCGAACAACTTCTTTCTCAAGTCATATTTCACGCTGTTGGTATTTGCTCTGGGTATGAACTCATCGAAATTATATGGCATATATTATTTTTTTGGAAATCCAACGGACTGGCTGTAGATAACATGTAAATTCTCATCCAGATCCAGGGTTTTTGCAATCAGTTCCTTATCGATGGCACCTCTGAATACGCAATTTAACCCTTCAGAAGCACAAAAAAGATAAACGTTCTGACCGATGAATCCGCAATGCGTTCCTGCAGTATTCATGTGCTGCTGTTCACTGCCCTCTGAATATTTGGAAAAGTCTGATACATAAACCAAGTTAACAGAAACATTTTCCACAAAATCCTGCGAACCCATATTGGCACGGACATCTTCTCCGGTGATACGCTTTAATGCATGCTCCTCCGGAAGATAAAGAAAAGCTCCGTCAGAAGTAGTAACAAAAATTTCTATATCCTGCACATTATGCGCAGATGGAGCAGTGCGTTTTCCCGATTCCGGCCTGTTTATTCCAAAGGCCGCCCAAAGCAGATTGGAAAGCATTTGATCACTCATTTCTTTATCAGCAAAAGTTCGTGAAGATTCCCTTTGATCCAAAGCTTCCATAAGCGGTTTGCCTTCGCTTTTTCGGGGTTCCGGTAATTGTCTGACATCCTGCGCCTGAGTCTGAAGCAGGCCAAATGTCATTAAAATGAATGCAGTAACAAATATTGATCTTTTCATAACCACTAATCGTTTAGATTCGACAAAAAACTTTCTTTGTTGATGATATATCTCACATGTCTACCTTTACCTATAAGTTCATTTTTTTCACTGGCAGTGACTTCGAATACCAGCTTTTTTCATAAATGGCTCAAAGTTATCAAAAGAAATTATAAACTAATCTTGCAACAACTTATCAGCCATGGCATTGGCAAGATTTTCACAGCCGGTGAATGCTTCATCCCCGGGAATGCCTTTTATATCCACTGGATCTCCAACCATCTCCCAGTCAATGTTTTCCGCAAATTTGTTCAATGTTTTAACACCACCGCCTGTCCAGCTATAGGAACCGAACAATCCGAGGTAATGGTTTTTTGGAGCAATGTGTTCCATGATCCTGGTAAAGTGTTCCATAGTTGGGAGTAATCCGGCATTATACGCACAACTGCCAAGAATAACACCCTTAAATCGCCATACATCATTGATGAGATGTGAAAGGTGGGTTTTGGAAGCATCGCGTACTCTGATGTTCTTAATTCCCCGTTCGGCTATCTTCCGGGCAATATAATCAGCCATTTTTTCGGTATTGCCGTACATCGATCCGAAGATCACCACCACGCCGGTCTCCGTCTCAAATTTACTCCAGCGGTCATAAAGAGAAAGGACCGTATTGATATCATTCCGCCAAACCGGTCCGTGTGTGGAAGCTACCATTTGTATATCAAAACCTTCCAGCTTTTTAAAGGCTTTTTGAACCATATTGCTGTATTTCCCAACAATATTTGAAAAATAACGCCTCATCTCATCTTCATAGAATTCAAAATTGATCTCATCATCGAATATTCCTCCGTCAAGGGAGCCAAAACTGCCAAAGGCGTCACCGGAGAAAAGGATTTTATCGGTTTGATCATACGTCATCATGGTTTCCGGCCAATGCACCCATGGGGTTGAAATAAATTTCAGTTTATGATTGCCCAGCTCAAGCTCATCACCATTTTTTACCTCGTACAAATTGTCCTTGTATCCGAAGTAAGCTTCCACAATTTTAAATGTTTTTAGATTGCCGACAATCTGTATATCGGGATACTTTTCCACAAGGCTCCTAATGGCACCGGAATGATCGGGCTCCATATGATTTACGATTAGGTAATCAACCTTGCGGTTATCGCCAATAATACTGCAAATTTTATCGATATACTCCTCTGCAGAGCTAAAATTAACCGTATCAACCAAAGCTATCTTCTCATCGTTGATCAGATAAGAGTTATAAGATATTCCATTGTCAAGGGGCCAAAGATTTTCAAAAAGCTCTGTCTTCCTGTCATTGACTCCTATCCAATGTATCTTATCACTCACTTTTACCGTATGATGCATAATTTTAAATTTTTAAGGATTATATCTGACAAAAATAAATAAATAAATAGGAATGTTTGGCAAACGGTTTTATTATAAATATCATTTTGTGTATTTTTGGCCCAATAAAATCTGTATTTACTGGCTATAACGATGGAAAACCCTTCAAATAGCAATTTCTGGTATTATCCCAAAATTCATCAAGGCTTTAGTATTATCCTGATATTTATATCTTTATCATTTATTACAGGGATGTTAATGTCTATCGGAAGTCTGTCCGGAAATAAGGTGATGGTGGATATTCTGAAGCTAATGGGTTATTTCGTAGCGGCAGGTGGCACGTTGTTAATCGCAAAGCATATTAAAACCAGGGTTTATGCCAATAAACCTGCATTCCGGAATCATAAAGTCACTCCTGCTGATTATATTATCATTCTAATGCTAACTGTATTGGTGATTATCGTTATTGATCCCCTGACCAATTTGTTCCCTGTACCCGAAAAATTCCATGACCTGTTTGAAACCATGTTCAGTAAAACCGTTCCGGCTTTTATTACAGTAGTTATTGTGGCCCCGCTTTTAGAGGAATTGATATTCAGAGGAATTATACTGGAAGGTTTTTTAAGAAATTATTCACCAGTAAAGGCCATCTTATGGACCAACCTCCTTTTTGGTCTGGCTCATATGAATCCCTGGCAGTTTGTAGGTGCATTTCTTATGGGAATCTTTATCAGCTGGGTTTATTATAAAAGCAGAAACCTGGCACTACCCGTTTTTATTCATTTCATCAATAATCTTACAAGCTACCTGTTCCTTTATTTTACAAATAAACCGGTGATGGAGGCAAGTCTGAGGGATGTCTTTACCGGTTCTTCAGGGTACTATACACTTATTATTGCCTGTGTCATTTTGCTGGGCCTGTTTTTTATGTTTTCCGGCCGTATTTTCCCTGTCAAACCCTTATCTGTGGGGTCTACCGATCATTAAAAGGACTAACGATGATTTTTCCCTGAAAAAAACTTCATAAATTGCATTCTGTAATAAGCCCCAGGGTTTTCCGTTTTCCTGGTACTTAGTAATCCCCTGAATTCATTTATATTTTTGTAGTCTTTTTCATCCATCCATGTTTCCAGGTCCTTCAGCATGGTGCGGATATGGGATTTGCCGTTCAGGTAAATGGTGGAAGCTACCTCTACTACTTGTGCACCGGCCAGGAGTTGTTTGATAACGCCGTTGCCGTTGTGAATACCAGTTGAAGCGGCAAGATCACATTCAACCCGGTCGGCCATAATGCCAATCCACCTGAGGGGCATGGTAATTTCGGAAGGTTTGCTCAATACATTGGTAGATAACAGTGTCAGTTTATTGATGTCGATATCCGGGCTGTAAAAGCGGTTGAAAAGCACCAGCCCGTCAATGCCTGAATATGAAAGTTCCTGAATAAGTGAACCCAGATTGTTGGAATAAAAGCTAATCTTGAGGGAGATGGGGATTTTAACGTATTTCTTTACTTCTTCAATGATCTGGAAATATTCTCTTTCCCGTTCATCACAAGTCTTTCCAAAATCCGAAGGCATAAGAAACACATTAAGTTCCAGCGCATCAGCACCAGCATCTTGCAGATATTGGGCATAGAAAGGCCACTTTTCAGAAGTGACACAATTAACAGAAGCAATAATGGGAATGGATACCGTTTTTTTTGCCTCCCTAATCATTCCCAAATAACTTGTCAGGGAATCATCAGAGGCAAAGTTTTCATAAAATTCCAGGGTCTCAGGATACAAAAACGCACTCTTGGTCATGTCTTCCTGGTCTCTTTCCAGTTGTATCCGTATTTCTTCCTCAAAAATGGATTTTAGTACCACGGCTGCAGCCCCGTTTTTTTCAAACTCTTTAATGTCATCCACAGAATTGGTTAATCCGGAGCTTGCCGCGACAATAGGATTTTTTAATTTCAAACCAAGATATTTTGTATGTAAGTCGGCCATAACAATTAGGTTTTGGTTTATCCGAAATGTAAATGTAATGATTATTTTTTGGAATCCATAAGGAACCTCCATTCATCACCTGGAAAGGTTTTAGAAGAATTTTTTGCAGGATTTCGGATTAAAACTCTTTCAGGTTGATCTCAAGGCCCGACTCGATTTCAAAATCTTCCACCTCATGAATCATGTCAGGGTCTTCACTATCGTAAAACCAGTTTACCTCTACTTTTCCTCCTTCCTCCTGATATTTTTTGAGAATCTCAAAAATATCCAGCAAGCATTTGGTGGCACTGGTATTGAAGTAAACCAGCTTAATATTCATTGTGATTTTATCGCCAATGGTTTTAATATATTCTTCAATCCAATTCATTAAAGGGAGATAAAACGTATAGGTTGATTCCATATAGGATTCACCAATAATTTCGCAGACTCCTGTTTCAGCATTGAATTTAACTTCAGGTTTGTCGGGGTTTTCAAGCGAACGCTGAATGTGGATGTTTTGCATAGGTATGAATCTTTGTGGTTATCGTTTCAAATATATTAATAAAATCTTAGTTATAGCTCAAACTTATGAATCTTTTTTGCGTAGAAATTGATTAATGAAAACATAAAATTTTACGTAAAATGAGTTTTTTGGTTATATTTGAACGGGTCAAATTACAAATAATGTTTATAAGCAGTATGAAAAAACTATCAATTTTGTTACTGATATTTTTGCCCTTTGATGAACTGAGCGCACAATTACCTCAGGCATTGGATGAAAATACCATCATCAACCAGAATATCAAGACACAGGTCCAGGTTAATTTTAAATATGAAGATGGAGAGCCTTCTGAGGAAGGTCATAAAAATTCTTTCAAAGAATTCGACAAGAATGGGAATGTTATCAAAGAAGAATATTACCAGCGGGGCGATATCAATCAGGAACTTAGTTATGAGTATAATAAAAATCAGGATAAAACGGAATATGTAAATTATAGCGTAGAGGAAGATGAGGTACGTTTCAAGCAGACCCTGGATTATAACAGCCAAGGCCAAAAAACCAGGGAAGAACGCTACAACGGAAGTGAACATTTAGTTATCAACTACGAATACAATAGTGAGGGAAAACGTTCCAAAATCATAAAAAAAGACCGGAATGGTAATCTTGTAGAAAGAAGATTGTTCTCATACGAAGGCAATAAAGCTAATATAAAAGTATTAGACGCGGATGACCAGCTAACGGAGCGAATAGTCAATAAATACGATGATAACGGAAACCATATTGAATATCTTGAATTCACTCCTGATGGACAAAGAGTCAAAAAGATCTCCTATGAATTTGATGACAATAATAATAAAGTAGAAGAAACAAAATATCAGAAAGGAAACTTCATCTATTGCAAGGAATTTGAATATAATGACAACAACCAGTTGGTTGAGGTACAGAAAGAGCAGCCCAAGGACGAAAGCCAAGTCTCCAAGATTTTTAGTTATAACAGCGAAGGGCAATTATCGAAAGAGAAGTGGTACGATTCTACTGCGGACGATTATTCCAGCAAAAAATATTTTTACAATGATCAGGGGATTGTAGAAAAGGCCGAAGTGTACTATGCAGCTTATGATTATAAAGTGCTTTACCGATATGATTATAAATTTTACAATTGATTGTTAATCACTTCAGCAATGTCGGTAGCTTGTTTGATCCGGTCAGCCATACCGATGCCGTCCTTTAGATTACCAGCAAGAACAAGACCATTGTATTGATTTTCAATTTTTTCTATGGTTTCAAAACGTTTGCCACTCTCCTTTCCGTATTGAGGTATGGCATATCGATAACGATTGTATCTCAATAGATCGGGTTGAAATTGATTCAGTCCAAACATTTGTTTCATTTCTTTTTCCAGTATACTGGTCAGTTCCTGATCTGATTTTTCATATAGTGCCTCTCTTCTGATCCCTCCCATAAATATGGCAAAAAGCTGGCCTCCATCCGGAGCACGTTCCGGCAGAAAGGATGACATAAACAGGGCACCCAGAATATCCCGTTTTTCAATATGAGGAACCAGCCCTCCAAAACCATCCAGTTGGGGACCTTTCCAGTTTTTAAAACCAACAGCCGCCTGAACGACTTTAGCGTATTTCAGATTCGCAATCTCATTGACTTCATTATCATCTAGAAACGGGAAAATCCCCGGAATCTCATAAGCTCCTACCGTGGAGACCACATGATTTGCTTTGATTTTTCCGTATTTCTCCCTTTGATGAAATTTTATCTCAAAATTTTTATTTTCAGGTTTTACCTGGATGCCTTCTACATTAAAGAGGAACCTATCTTTTCCGGCGGATTTATAGAGTGCCGTGGTCAGATTGCTCAATCCTCCCTGTACAGAAAAGACACTTTTTGTAGCCTTTCTTTCCATCTCATCTTTTTTCTCAAACTTCTTTTTAACTGCACCTCCTATGAAACTTCCATAATCCTGCTCAAGATAATAGAGCCGGGGAAGTGCATATTTGGGTACGATCAAGGAGGGATCACCGGCATAAACACCCAATATGAATGGATCCACTGCATAATTTAGAAAGGACTCTCCCATTCTTCTTCTGACCATATCATCAAGGGTTTCTTTAGGATTCCTGCCAGGTTTCCGGAAGGGCTCCCCAAGGATTCTGAATTTGTCTTTCCAGCTAAACAGTGGTGTTTTAATCCCTTCTTTCAGACCTGAAGGAAGTTTCTCCCAACGGTCATGCTTCCAGATATATCTTTTCTTCACGGAGTCATCCGGTATATGGGGCTTACAATAATCCTCCAGTTCTTCAAACAATTCGGCCACCTCACCATATTTTACCACCCCTGTATTGGGTCCTTCTTCATATAAAAAACCATCTTCCCGCCGGGTACTTATCACTCCCCCCGGCCTTTCTCCTTTTTCCAGAACCAAAACGGACTTACCCGAATTTTTTAACTTATGTGCCAGCGTCAAACCGGTAAGACCGGCTCCCAATATCACAATATCATAGAGTGCATTCATGGTTTATGCTTTTTATATAGTTTTTGAATACCTGTTCTCAGGCGAAGATTTCATCAAAGGGTCAAAAGCCATGGCAATGTTTCTGATCAGGAAAAACCCCCGGGAAGTTACATTTACCACCTGGTCGTCATAACTAAGTAACCCGTCGTCTGCAAATTCGTCAAGACTTTTCGGATTGTAATCAAGCACTTGCTTAAGTTTTTCGGGAGTTATATCAAATTCCTTTGCAACGTCCCTGAAATCAAGATAATGATTGCACATGATTTCATTGAGTACCTTCCTTCGAATCTTTTCATTACTGTTCAGCTTGTAGCCTCTGAATACAGGAAGCTGATCATTTTCCAGGATTTGATTATAATCACGCAGTTTTCTGGTGTTTTGGCTGTATCCACCAGCAAGCTGACTGATGCCCGTAGCTCCAAAAGCATAAACCTGGCCGGTTTTATCTTTGGTGCAATATCCCTGGAAATTTCTGTGGAGTGTTTTACTTTCAAGGGCAAGGCTCAGTTCATCGTTTGGCTTGGCATAATGGTCCATACCAATCGCCACATAACCGTTTTCCGTTAGAAGCTTAAAAGAGGATTCAAGCATCTTAAGCTTTGTATCGGCCTGAGGAATATCATAAGATTCAAGCTTTTTCTGATGCTCTTTAAACCAGGGCACATGAGCATAAGAAAAAGAAACAATTCTTTCCGGGCTAATTTCCAAGGCCTTTTTTATACTTTCAATATGATCTTCCAGGGTCTGAGAAGGCAGACCATAAACAAAATCGAAGTTAACGCCTTCAAAACCCGCTTTTTTAGCCGTACGGTAAATATCTTTTATGGGATATTTTGCAGGCCGTCGGTGCAATCTTTCCAACAGCTCTATGTTGAAGTCCTGTATCCCCAGACTCATCCTGTTAAATCCCATGTTGGCCAAACGTACAATATGGTCAAGCTCCAGATATGCAGGGCTGCACTCCATGGCAATTTCCGGATCAGGTGACAGGGAAAACGTACTATAAATCAAATGCATGAT
>JBNJFN010000033.1:0-17756 GCA_051746885.1 Bacteroidota bacterium
TACCTTAACGTTGTCTTCAGTTGTATCCATTACCGTCACTCTGGTAGTATTGATGTTTGGAGATTTTATTATGGGGTTGTTTACCAGGGATCCACATGTTATTCAAATCGGACGGGAATACCTTACTATTGTGGGCTCGTTTTATCTGGTGTTTTCGGCAATGTTTTCTACATCCGGTGTACTTCGTGGTGCGGGCGCTACGTTGATTCCTATGATCACTACCATTGTATCGCTTTGGGCCATTCGGATTCCGGGGGCATATTTGTTATCGCAAAGATTTGGTGAAATTGGCATATGGTGGGCGATACCAATTGGTTGGTTCATGGGCCTGGTGATGTCCTACGCCTACTATCTGACGGGTAAATGGAAAAATAAGGTGGTGGTGGGATAACCGGAAATTAATAATTGCTTATTAGCAGGATTATTGTACCTTTGCAGAAATAATTTTAAGCACATCATTCTATGTTACAGTCAATGACAGGGTATGGTAAAGCTCACCAGAGTTTTCAAAATAAACAAATTACTGTTGAGATTAAGTCATTAAATAGTAAGCAATGCGATATAAATATGAAATTGCCTTACAAGATTAAGGAAAAAGAATTAGAGCTGCGAAAAATGATAGTGAACAGTTTGCAGCGGGGCAAGATCAGTTGTGTTCTTACTTACGAAATGACAGATGAAGAGAAGGCCGCCAATATCAATGCAGCGGTTGTGAAAAATTATATAAGACAAATCAAGCGTTTTTCCGAGGATATGAAAATTTCTTTTGATTCGGAACTCCTGAGAACGGCGCTGACAATGCCCGAAGCTTTTGATAAAGAAGAGGAAGAGCTCAACCAGGAAGAATGGCAATTTATACAGGAGTGTATGGAAGATGCACTGAATAAATGTCTGGAATTTAGAAGACAGGAGGGTGCCGCAATAGAAAGGGATTTTAAATCAAGAATAAATGGCCTGACCGATTTGTTGAATTCTATTGATTCATTTGAAAATAAAAGAATTGAAACAGTTAAAGGACGTTTGAGCGAGAGATTGAATGAAATCAAAGATGATTTTGATATCGATCAGGGAAGATTTGAGCAAGAAGTTGTTTATTATCTTGAAAAAATAGATATTACAGAAGAGAAGGTGAGGTTAAAGAATCACATGGATTATTTTCTTGAAATACTTGAAAATAATCAATCCGTGGGGAAAAAATTAAATTTTATTATCCAGGAAATGGTAAGAGAGATCAATACCATTGGGTCTAAGGCTAATGATTCGGATATTCAAAAAGTTGTGGTGCAGATGAAAGATGAGGTTGAGAAGATCAGGGAACAAGTCATGAATGTATTATAACTCATAATCTTTCCGCCCCAATGAAAGGAAAGTTAATCATATTTTCAGCTCCTTCCGGTTCCGGGAAAACCACTATTGTAAAGCGATTACTTCAAAGAGAACACTTGAACCTGGAGTTCTCTATATCAGCTTGTACCCGACCGCGGAGAAGTAATGAAGTAGATGGAGAGGATTATTATTTTCTTTCTAAGGAAACGTTTAAAGCAAAGGTTGAAAATGATGAATTTGTTGAATGGGAGGAAGTCTATAAAGATCACTATTATGGTACGTTAAAAAGTGAAGTGGAAAGGATACGCAATAAAGGGAAAAATGTGATTTTTGACATCGATGTGGAAGGGGGGCTTAATTTAAAACAATTATATGGGAAAGAGGCCCTGGCCATTTTTGTAATGCCTCCTTCGGTGGAAGCATTGGAGAAAAGATTGTTAAACCGTTCATCGGATGAGTCAGGTTACATAAAAATTAGGGTGGAAAAGGCTAAGGCCGAATTAAAATATGCGGACAGATTCGACGTAATACTCTATAACGATGAATTAAACAGAGCTGTGGAAAAAGCTGATGAGATCGTCAGAAATTTTCTCCATATATAACTCTAATATTGTATATTATGAAAGTAGGACTTTTTTTTGGTTCATTTAATCCTATTCATATTGGGCATCTGGCAATGGCCAATTATTTTGCTGAATTTACCGATCTTGAAAGGATATGGCTGGTTATAAGTCCGCAAAGCCCTTTCAAAACCAAAAAAAATTTGCTCGCCGAACATCACAGATATTATATGGCTCAACTGGCTTTGGAAAATGATATGCAGATAAGCCCGACCAACATTGAGTTTCATCTGCCCAAACCCTCCTATACCATCGATACTCTTACTTATCTAAGTGAGAAGTATCCCCGGAATAACTTTAACCTTATTTTGGGCTCAGATAATCTGACCTATCTTCATAAATGGAAAAACTTTCATGAATTGATTCAGCAATATACCATTTATGTGTATCCCAGACCCGAAATAGATCCGACAAGATATGCAGAGCGGTATCATTTTGAAATTGTAAGTGCTCCATTGATTGAAATATCCTCCAGTTTTATTCGTAATTCTATTAAACAGGGTAAAGATGTAAGATACTTTTTGCCCTCAAAAGTCTATGAATATATGAAAAAGATGCATTTTTATGAAAAATGAGTGGATTTAATTAAGCCAAAAGCCTTATGTTATTATTGTTTATATATCTTTTTATTGCACTCTTCTTTTCCTTTTTGTGTTCTTTGCTTGAGGCAGCTTTGTTAAGTATCACCCCTTCTTTTATAGCAGCCAGGGTTAATGAAAACAAGTCGTATGCCAAAAGCCTGAAAAAATTTAAGGAAGAAGTAGATTTGCCTTTATCGGCCATACTGACCCTGAATACTTTTGCCCATACAATTGGTGCGGCAGGTATTGGAGCTCAGGCACAAAAAGTATGGGGAAACGAATATTTGTCAATTACCTCTGCAGTATTGACGATCCTGATTCTGATATTTTCAGAGATTATCCCCAAAACCATTGGTGCCAGTTTTTGGAAGCAACTGGCGCCCTTCACTGCCCGCACCCTGTTTGTGTTGATATATTCCCCATTATATCCGTTTATTATTCTCAGTAAGTTTGTCACCAGGATTCTGAATAAGCAAAAGGGCAGTGCTATATTAAGCCGTGCTGAGTTTCAGGCTATGGCTGAAATTGGAGTTCAGGAAGGGATATTTAAAAAGGAGGAATCCCAGATTTTAATGAACCTAATGAAGTTCAATAATATTGTTGTGAAAAGTATTATGACGCCCAGAACAGTTGTTTTATCAGCTTCCGAAGATACTACCATCAAAGATTTTTTTGAGAAACATCAGAAGATAAGGGTTTCCAGAATTCCTATTTACAGAGAAAATATAGATAATATCTCCGGATATGTGCTAAAGGATGATTTAATGCAAAATATGATCGATAATAAATGGGATACACAGTTAAAATCTCTGAGCAGGAATATTATGGTGATTAATGAAAAGATGCCCATCATCCGGCTGTTTTATAAATTAATTCAGCAGAAAGAGCATATAGCCATGGTGGTGGGTGAATATGGAGAGATGTCTGGGATCGTCACCATGGAGGACGTTATAGAAACCCTTCTCGGTGCCGAAATCGTTGATGAGCTTGATAATATAGAAGACATGCAAAAGCAGGCTATGCAAATATGGGAAAGAAGGGCAAAGCGGTTGGGGTTGATTTAAGAAGTTTACTTTTAAAATCTGAAGTAGATACCGTGGATTCTTTTAATTGTTCTTTATATTTGCTTAATATTATGAATTAAAAGTGAACATGATGGAAGTTACCGTAGAAACAGCAAAACAACTGGGTTTATTGCCTGAAGAATATGAGCGGATCAAGGAAATATTGGGTCGAAACCCAAATTTTACAGAATTAAGTATTTATTCGGTAATGTGGTCAGAGCACGCTTCATATAAAAACTCGATCAAATGGCTGAAAACTCTTCCCATGGAAGGTGAGCAGCTAATGACTGAGGCAGGAGAAGAAAATGCTGGTTTGGTGGATTTGGGTGATGGTCTGGCCTGTGCCTTCAAAATAGAATCGCATAATCATCCCTCGGCAATTGAGCCTTATCAGGGTGCAGCAACCGGTGTGGGAGGGATAAACCGTGATATTTTTACCGTTGGTGCGCGGCCTGTTGCACAGCTCAATTCCCTGAGATTTGGGGATCCCAAACTAAACAGAACAAAATGGCACGTAAAGGGTGTGGTTAAAGGTATAGGAGATTATGGAAATTCCTTTGGCGTACCTGTTTTGGCGGGCGAGGTATTTTTTGATAAAACCTACAATACAAATCCTTTGGTAAATGCAATGTCGGTTGGCCTCATAAAGAAGGACCGTATTATTTCTGCTGTAGCCAAAGGTGTTGGTAATCCGGTATATATTGTAGGTTCCTCCACAGGAAAAGACGGGATTCATGGAGCAACTTTTGCTTCGGCCAATCTAACCGAAAAGTCAAGTCAGGACTTGCCGTCTGTTCAGGTAGGTGATCCTTTTATGGAGAAATTGCTGCTTGAAGCAACCCTTGAACTTAATAAATCCGCTGCAGTCGTGGGTATGCAGGACATGGGTGCAGCGGGCATTATTTGTTCCACTTCTGAAATGTCGGAGAAAGGCGGGCACGGGATGAAAATAGATCTTGGTAAAGTGCCTCTTCGTCAAAAAAATATGGATCCTTTTGAAGTATTGCTTTCTGAATCTCAGGAGCGCATGCTGGTAGTTGTGGAAAAGGGACAAGAAAAGGAGGTAGAAAGAATTTTCGATAAATGGGATTTGAACAGGGAAATCATTGGTGAGGTGATTGAGGAAGATAAACTGTATTTTTACATGAGCGATGAACTGGTGGCTGATGTACCTGCCTCCAGCCTGGTTTTGGGGGGCGGAGCACCCGTCTATGACCGTGAATATACGAAACCATCTTATATAGATGAGTATAAGAAATTTTCCATTGATGATATTCCCGAACCTTCCAGTTATTTTGAAGTTGCCATGGATCTTATAAATAACCCCAATATAGCGTCAAAATATTGGGTTGTAGAACAATATGATACCATGGTGGGAACGGCAAATATGAGCACCAACTTTCCAAGTGATGCCGGAGTTTTTAACTTGAAAAACAGCAACAAGGCTCTTGCAATGACCGTGGATTGCAATGCCCGTTATGTAAATGCAGATCCCTATGTGGGAGCTCAGATTGCAGTAGCTGAGGCAGCCAGGAATATTGTATGTTCAGGAGCTGATCCATTAGCCATTACAAATTGTTTGAATTTTGGCAATCCTTATAATCCTGAGGCTTACTGGCAGTTTGTGCAGGCTGTTAAAGGAATGGGTGATGCATGCCGGAAATTCAATACACCCGTAACCGGAGGTAATGTCAGTTTTTATAACCAAACCACCATCGATGATCATATGGAACCGGTATTCCCGGCGCCTGTCATAGGAATGCTCGGCATGTTACAAGACAAGAGCCATCAAACCACCATTGGTTTCAAGAAAAAAGGAGATATGATCTTTTTGATAGGCAGGTCAGTGGAAAATATTGATTCATCCGAATACCTCTACTCGTACCATAAGGTGGAAAAATCGCCGGCACCGTTTTTTGATCTGGAAGAAGAATACAATGTTCAACAAGCAGTTAAAGCCTTGATAGAAAACGATCTGCTCGAATCGGCTCATGATGTCTCCGATGGAGGCTTGTTTGTGACCCTTCTGGAATCGGCAATGATTCATAATTTGGGTTTTGATATTACCACCAGTGCTGATGTCAGAAAGGATGCATTTCTTTTTGGTGAGTCGCAGGGAAGAGTTGTTGTTAGCGTATCTTCGTCCAATGAGACCAATTTTATTGATTTCATGCTTGAAAGAGAAGTTCCCTTTTCAACTTTAGGTCATGTGACAAAATCGGAGTTGCGGGTAGACGATGATTCATTTGGTTTTATTCACGATTTGAAGAAATATTACGAAAACGCCCTGCATCATTTGATGGAAGATTGATAGGGGATTTTGATCATATTTACGGGATATTTGATTTTTGAGCTTCGGTATGACAAGAATATACAAAAATGACTATAATTTAACAGGCCCAGAAACCTCAAATTTAGCACAGTATAATTCTGATCAGAAAAGCGTTTCTGATGTGATAGAACCCCGATTATACTAATTCCGTATATGAAGCGTTATTGTTTTTAATAAACTGCGTGGATTTGAAAAAGATTCTCACTTCAATACTATTGATCTTCCCGCTTCTCAGTCTTGCTCAGCAGGAGACCATTCGTCATTATCAGAAAATTGACCATAAAATCTTCCATTTTGGTTATACACTGGGAGTTAATGTTATGGATTTTGGAATTTATCCTTCAGAATATGCTTTAGATGAAGATATTTATCCTGAGATTAATAGATTATCACCGGGGGTAGATATCAGTATTGTAACCAATTTTCGGCTGGGTGAATACCTTGATTTCAGGATTTTGCCGGGGATATCGCTGGGTCAACGCAATCTGGTTTATTACGAAAATGTAATGTCTGAAGCCAGTGTTACACATGAAATGAATCTCGGCTCCACATACATCAATCTGCCCTTTAATATGCGATATGAAGCTGAGCGGGAGAAAAACTACAGGCCCTATCTGATAGGCGGCGTAAATTTCCGCTGGGATATGGCCAGGAATAAGGATTTTAATACGGAGGAGGGAATATTTATCAAGTTGGAACCATTTGATGTTTATGTGGAAGGGGGTTTTGGGGTTGATTTCTACTTGCCTTACTTCAAACTGTCTCCCGAAATAAAATTTTCAGTGGGAATGATGAATGTACTCTCTCCTGATAAAGAGGAGAATAATGCTGAATACGTACTATCTATTAACAAGTTAAAATCCAGGATGGTAAGCCTCTCTTTTCACTTTGAATGATATTTATTTCATTTCTCCCCTTCTCCTGAATTCAGAGCAAATGATGCCTGTAGCCACCGATACATTCAGGGATTCGGGACTGTACTCAGCTTTTCCTGCGTAATTAGGGATGTATAGCTTATTATCGATATATGGCATCAATTCTTTTGAAATACCTTGGGCTTCATTCCCCATAACGATGAAACCATTATTCGATAGCTCTGTCTCATACATGTTTTCTCCCCTCAGGAAAGAACCATATATATTAAAATCACTTATATTATGATATTTGGATAATACTTCCTTCAGATCCCGGTAATGTACCTTTACCCTGCATATTGAGCCCATAGTGGATTGTATAACTTTTGGATTATAAACATCAACCGTAGCATGCGAACAAATTAGGTTGTATATACCAAACCAGTCTCCGATTCGAATGATGGTACCCAGATTGCCCGGGTCACTTATAGAATCCAATATAAGGGAAAGATTGTTGGTTAGCTCTTCCTCAATAATCTTATGATGCGGTTGCTCAACTACAGCCATCACTTGATTCGGATTTTTTTGAGTGCTGATTCTGTTGAGCTCTTCTTGTGTAATCGCAATAACTTCTTTTATATTTGCCTGATTTTTTAGTTTGGATGCATTCATCCATTCCGGGGTTGCAAAAAGAAGGGGTACATGGAAATCTGAAGACAGGACTTCAGCCACCAGTTTTGCCCCTTCTGCTAAAAACAGGCCTGATTCGGTCCGGGATTTCTTTTTTTTTAGTGAGTTAATGAATTTAATTTTATTTTTGCTTAACATATTTGTCAATTTATTCTTAGAAATAATTCTTTAAAGTATCAGTAGAGCTCCTGATGTATAGAAAGATAAAAGTTTATTATATTATATTGTTTTTTCCGCTTCTCGGACTTTTTTCATGTAGTACGACAAAGCATGTACCTGAGGACGAGTATCTTTTAAGAAATTATAAAATTGAGACAGAAAATAAAGATATTGAAAAAAGAGAAATCAGAAAATATATTCAGCAAAAACCTAACAGAAGAATTCTTGGTCTAAAAATCCCCCTTGCTTTATACAGTTTATCCAATCCCCAGAAAAATAAAGGTTTGAATAAATTTCTAAAAAAAACAGGTGAAGAGCCTGTGGTTTTGGAGCCCTATTTAATTAAGGAAACCCGTGAACAAATTTCCAGTTTTCTGGAAAAGAAAGGATATTACAACGCAAGAGTATCGGATACGGTGGTTTATAATGGACAAAAAGCTACCGTCAAATATGACCTTGATTTAAATGAACCTTATATCATTGATCAGGTCGAATATGATGTAAGGGATTCATCGCTCAGGTCCTTCCTGTTTCCTGATACATCGAGGCTCCCTGTCAGCAAGGGAGATGTATTTTCTGTTGAACTGCTTCAGCAGGAAAGGAACATGATTGAAGAAATTTTCCGTAATAAGGGTTTCTATAAGTTTTCCAAAGATTTCGTGAATTTCATTGCCGATACGCTGGAAGAGAAAAATTTGGTGGATTTAAAGGTGGAAGTCAATAAACATATGATCCAGGAAGGAGATGAGGAGTTTAGGAGAATTCCTCACAAAAGGTACAAAATTGATTCAATTTATGTTTTTCCTGGTTATGATCCCCAGGAAGCCATTTCTGAAAAGCAGGAATATTTGAAGAATCGGGATACAACCATGTATAATGGGTTGGCATTTATTTATAACCAGGAGCCAGGGGTTGATCTCGATATAATAAGTCAATCGAATTATCTTCAGCAAGGTCAATGGTATAGCAAAGAGGACGTTGATAGAACCTATGACCGTCTAAATTCCCTGAGGTTATTCAGAATCATAAATGTGAAATTTGAAGAATCCGGATATGAGAGAGATAGTACAATCAGGAAATTAAATTGCTTCATATATTTAGAAAAATTTAAACTCCAGTCCTATACCATTGAACTGGAAGGAACCAATTCTGCTGGTAATATAGGGGGTGGTGGAAGTTTTGGTTATTCTCACAAAAGTCTTTTCGGCGGTGCGGAACAATTCCAGTCGAAGTTCACCGGTGCTTTCGAGATCCTGGATCAGGATAAATTCAGCCGGATTGATAATACTGTCCGATTGGGTACGGAAGTTAGTATCGACTTCCCCAAATTTTTATTGCCCTTTGTCAGAAGCGAACAATTTGTTAAAAAGTATCATCCCCAAACTTCCCTGTCTGGTTTATATAATTATCAGGAAAGGCCTGATTATACCCGAACTTTAGCCAATCTTTCGTTTGGATATCATTGGAGGAACAGAAAGAATCTCACCCATTATATTAATCCTATTGAACTTAATATTTTACAGTTACCCTATCTTTCGGATAATTTTAAGAGAGATCTTGATGAAGTTTATCTTAGGAGTAGTTATGATGACCATTTCCTTTATGTCAGCAGTTACAGTATGATTTATAGCAACCAGGATGAAAAAAGGACCAATAATTTTCAGTATTTTCGACTAAATGCTGAAGTTGGAGGAAATCTGCTGTCCGGATTGAGTCAGGCATTTGATGCCAGTAAGTCAGGTGATCACTATGAAATATTTGGTATACGATATGCTCAATTTTTCAAAACCGACATGGAATTCCGTCATTATGATGTTTTTAATGAAGAAAACCAATTCATTTACAGGTTTTTTATCGGTGGAGGTTTTCCTTATGGCAATTCCACAGCGTTGCCTTTTGTTAAACAATATTTTTCAGGAGGAGCAAATGGTTTAAGAGCCTGGAATGTGAGAGCACTTGGCCCCGGTTCCTATACCCCTCAAAAGGATTTTAGGAGCTATCCAAATCTGACCGCCGATTTTAAATTTGAAACAAACTGGGAATATAGGTTTGATATGTTTTGGATGCTGGAAGGTGCGTTCTTTCTGGATGCAGGGAATATTTGGTCTCTTAATAAAAACGATGAACGGAAGGGTGCACTTCTGAAGACGGATGAATTCCTGAATGAGATAGCAATAGGAACGGGATTTGGTTTGAGATTTGATTTGTCCTTTTCTGTTTTAAGACTTGATTTGGGCGTTAAACTTAAGGATCCTGCCTATGAGAAAGGCAAACGGTGGTTACCAGGAAACCGGCAAGTAAACAGAGAAACCATTTCATGGAATATAGCAATAGGTTATCCTTTTTAATGAAATAAATGTTAATGGGTTCTTATTTATTTTTATCTTTGTAAAGATTTCTAAATTTTTAATTTCTGAGCTTATGTCTTACAATAAAGTGTTAGATTTACTGGGTGATCAAGCAGATGATCTGTTAGGTCACAAATGTAAAACAGTCAGTAAGGAGCAACTCCATCTTCCGGGTCCTGATTTTATAGACAGGGTATTTTATCACTCTAACCGAACCCCCCGGGTATTGGCTAACCTGGCCCGATTATTCAATCATGGGCGATTGGGTGGAACCGGCTACCTTTCTATTTTGCCTATAGATCAGGGTATAGAGCATACAGGAGGTGCATCTTTTGCTCCCAATCCCATATATTTTGATCCGGAGAATATAATTAAACTTGCACTTGAAGGTGGAACAAACGCTGTGGCTTCAACATTTGGTGTGATGGCAGCCACCTCCAGGAAATATGCTCATAAGATTCCTTATATAGTTAAGATAAATCACAATGAGCTGTTGACCTATCCTAACAAATATGATCAGATTCTTTTTGGCACTGTCGATGAAGCATTTAATATGGGAGCCGTTGCCATTGGAGCTACCATTTATTTTGGCAGTCCTGAGTCGAGTCGCCAGATTGTTGAAGTTTCAGAAGCATTTGAAAGAGCCCATGAGTTAGGTATGGCTACTGTGCTTTGGTGCTATACCAGAAATAACGCCTTTAAAACAAAAGAGGATGATTACCATACCGCTGCTGATTTAACCGGTCAGGCCAACCATCTGGGTGCTACTATTCAGGCTGATATTATTAAGCAAAAATTGCCTACGACCAATGGTGGCTTTACAGCCTTGAAGTTTGGGAAAACACATGAGAAAATGTATAGTGAATTAACCACGGACCATCCCATTGATCTTACAAGATACCAAATAGTTAACAACTATATGGGACGGGTTGGTCTGATTAACTCCGGAGGAGCTTCCAAGGGAGAGACCGATCTGAAAGATGCAGTTGCCACGGCGGTGATAAATAAGCGTGCCGGCGGTACAGGGTTGATCACCGGCCGAAAAGCTTTCCAAAAGCCAATGAAGGATGGCGTTGAAATATTAAATGCCATTCAGGATGTTTATCTGGCCGACGAGATTGATGTTGCTTAATATGAATTTATGAACTATAAGAATGGGACGTAATGCAAAGTTTTTACGTCCCATTTTTGTTCCCTTTCCATGATGTATTTTACTCACTTTTTTATTAATATTGCTCCCAAATAATCAGAAAAAGCTCAAAACCTTGATTATATGCCAAAATTTGATTTTTCAAAACGGGACAGCTTTGGAAGCAAATTCGGGGTAATTGCTGCTTCAGCTGGTTCGGCAGTGGGTCTGGGAAATATATGGAGATTTCCTTATATAGCGGGTGAAAATGGGGGAGGAGCCTTTATTCTTGTTTATCTTCTTTTTATTGTTGCTATTGGCATACCCGTTATGCTTTCAGAATTTACCATTGGGAGAAGCGCAAAAAGAAACGTATTTGGTGCATTTAAAAATCTTGCACCCAAAACCCATTGGTACCTGATAGGTTTATTGGGTGTTGTTGCGGCTTTCATTATCCTTTCCTTTTATAGTACGGTTGCTTCATGGACATTGGAATATACCTATAAATCCTTAATTGATTCGTTCTCAGGGCAGTCACCCGCCCAGCTTACTTCTATGTTCGAAGGTTTTAAAGCAAGCTCTTTCCGGCCAATTTTATGGCAGTTGATTTTTATGTTTTTTACCTCCTGGATCGTTATAGCAGGTGTGAGAAACGGAATTGAAAAGTATGCCAAGATCCTGATGCCTGTTCTCCTGGTTTTGATTATTATAATGGATATCCGCGCAGTTACGTTACCAGGTTCCCAGGAAGGAGTTGAATTTCTTTTTAAACCGGATTTTTCCCAATTGGATACCAATAGTGTGCTGGAAGCTTTGGGTCAGGCTTTTTTCTCTCTTAGTATTGGAATGGGTACCCTTGTTACTTATGGATCCTATATCCATAAACGGGAGAATCTGACCAATACTGCCATCAGTGTATCCACTGCCGATACCATAATCGCAATTCTTGCGGGTTTGGCTATCTTTCCGGCCGTTTTTGCCTTTGGTATTGAGCCTAATGCTGGTCCTGATCTGATTTTTAGAACTTTGCCCAACATTTTCATGCAATTGCCCGGAGGGTATTTCTTTTCCCTTCTGTTCTTTATCCTTCTTGTGGTTGCTGCTTTGACTTCCTCGATATCCGTGCTGGAGGTGGTTGTGGCTTATTTTACTGAAGAACTGGGATTGTTGCGTAAACCTGCTACCATCATTGCAGCTGTGTCCATTACTACCCTGGGCGTACTCTCTACCTTATCATGGGGCGCCCTTGAAAATGTTGAGCTGTTTAAACACAACATTTTTGGAATACTTGATTTTACAGCATCAAGCGTGCTTTTACCTATTGGCGGACTGTTTATCGTCATTTTCCTGGGATGGTATATTGGGAAGTATGCTGTTAAAGAGGAGGTTTCAAGCCAGGGATTGTTCAAAGCCCGTTTGGTATCCTTATTCGTTTTTATAATCAAGTTTCTTGCTCCTATTGCTATTGCTTTGGTATTTCTTAATGGCATTGGTTTACTGAAATTATAACAGAGATAGCATAGAAATAGCTATATTTGTTCTTAAGCTAAGCAATCCGTCAATTGGCTTTTATAATTAAAAAACTGAAAATATTTAATGGATCAGCTTAGTTAGTATTGAATAATTGTGTATATTGTATGAATATGGAGAATATGCATTTTAAAGACTTATTTTCTTTTTCCGGAAGGGAAAGAAAGGGGATTTTTGTCTTACTGATTATACTGATTTTGCTTATCGTTTTAAGAACCCATATGCATTTACTCTTTCCCCGGGAAAATAAAAGCATGGATCCTTATTTTATTAGTGAAGTCGAGAATTTTCTCCGGTCCGGCAGTTCAGAAAGCCCGAAAGCAGAGGTTTCACCTATAAGGAAGATTGATAAAGAAAGTGCCAGATCGGAATCAACTCCTTCCCAACTGTTCTATTTTGACCCGAATACCATTAACAACAGGGAATGGAAGAAGTTGGGAATAAGTGATGGTCAGTTGAAAGTGATTAATAATTTTAAACAAAGCGGAGGTAAATTTTTTAAAAAGGAGGATGTGAAAAAGATCTACGGGATGGATGAAAACACCTATGCCCGCCTTGAAAAATATATTAAGATAAAGCAACCCTCTCCAGAAACCAAAGAAATTGATGAAACCTCAAAAAAAGATTTACCTGTTATTGAAATCAACACAGCTGATACATTTCACCTGACATTGCTTCGTGGCATTGGTCCCACCTACGCACGGAGAATCTGTAAATACAGAGATCTTTTGGGTGGGTTTTCATCTAAAGAACAGCTTAAAGAAGTATATGGCATTACAGAGGAATTGGTATCTCTCATCGATAGTACAATAAATATTGACAGGGAGCAGATCCGAACAATTGATGTTAATAAAGCAAAATTTGGCGAATTGATACGACATCCCTATCTGAATGAATTTCAAACAAAAGCCATAATCCAATATAGACAATTCAAGGAACGTATTAATGATCTCCGGGAACTGGTGTCCAATAATATTTTGGATGAAAAAACCTATTTTCGTATGGAACCTTACTTAGAAGTAAGTGAGGAATAATAAGAGGGTATGCCGTTTCTTTAAAAAACTGAAAATTGGATGGTTAGAAGTATTAAGTAGAAAAAATATATTTTTATTCTTATCGTTTTGAGAATGTGGAATTAATTTAATAAATTTGCCGCTCAATTAAAATAAGGAGGTAAAGTATGATCGTAGTTCAAGTTAAAGATGGTGAAAACATAGAAAGAGCATTAAAAAAATTCAAAAGGAAGTTTGAAAAGACTGGTGTGATGAGGGAAGTAAGAGAAAGACAGGCTTATACCAAGCCTTCTATGAAAAAGAGAGAAGAGAAGAAAAGAGCTATTTACAGGCAAAAGTTAAAAGAAAACGAGGAATAGCACAGCCGGGTCTTTTAACCCGGAGTCTCCTTTAAGCCTAGTGGTATGTACAGGGAAGATTTCATCCAATATTTGCAGTTTGAAAAACGCTATTCAAACCACACTGTACGGGCTTACAGAAATGATTTGAAACAGTTTTTTGATTACTTGTATCAGAATTATTATACAGAAGATATAAAAAGCATTTCCCATAAGATGGTACGTTCATGGATCGCGGATTGTTTGGAAAAACATATATCTGAACGTACCATAAACAGAAAGATTTCAACCTTACAATCGTATTTCAAATACCTGATGGGGAGGGGTTATATACAGTTTAATCCGATGGCTAAGGTATACACCCCTAAGGTAGGTCGGCGGATTCCCTATTTTGTGGATGAAACCCACATGAATTTATTACTGAAGGAGGAATTCTTTTCCAATGACTTTTTTGGCAAGAGAGATCAGTTGATCATCGAAATGTTATATCAGGCAGGGATTCGTCTTAGCGAGTTGATTAATGTCAGGGATTCCGATGTAGATCCCGGAAAATATCAGATCAGGATAACAGGCAAAAGAAACAAGGAAAGAATTATTCCCATCACAAAGTCATTATATAAACTTATTGAAGATTACAGAAAGAGCAGGGATGAGAAATTTTCCAGGGTTAGCAGTGGTCATTTGATTGTTACCAACAAGGGAAGAAAGATTTATGAAAAGTTTGTATACCGAAAGGTAAAGAAATATTTGGGGTACGTTACCACTATCGAGAAAAAAAGTCCACACGTGTTGAGACATACTTTTGCCACTCATATGCTTAATAAGGGGGCAGATCTGAATGCGATCAAGGAATTATTGGGACATGCCAATTTATCAGCTACCCAGGTGTATACGCACAGCACATTTGAAAAACTGAAAAAGATATATAAACAGGCACATCCCAGAAATTAAAAACAATACAAGGAGGATTTTTATGGATATAAAGATACATACCGTACATTTTGATGCCGACTCAAAGTTGACTGATTTTGTGGAAAAGAAAGTAAATAAACTGGAGCAATTTTATGATAATATTATCGGAGCTGAGGTTTTCTTAAGATATGAAAAAGATCAGACTCCGGATAATAAGATAGCCGAAATCAAATTGCAAATACCCGGAAATGATTTATTCGCTAAAAAACAGAGTGATACATTTGAGGAAGCTACGGATTCCGCTGTTGATGCCTTACGTAAGCAGTTAACCAAGAAGAAAGCCAAGCAAAAAGGCAAATAAAATTTAAAAAAATTAGGCACATAAATTTTGTAAGATAGATAAAATATATATACCTTTGCGAACCGATTTTTTGATTAACTAAAGTTCTTTATATTGTTGCTTTTAGGATAGTTGCCGATGTAGCTCAGTTGGTCCAGAGCAGCTGATTTGTAATCAGCAGGCCGTGGGTTCGAATCCCTCCATCGGCTCCTGATTGGGGAGGTACCAAAGTGGCCAACTGGGGCAGACTGTAAATCTGCTGGCTTATGCCTTCGTAGGTTCGAATCCTGCCCTCCCCACAGGCAACAAGCGGGAGTAGCTCAGTTGGCAGAGCATCAGCCTTCCAAGCTGAGGGTCGCGGATTCGAATTCCGTCTCCCGCTCACTTTTTGCCGATGTAGCTCAGGGGTAGAGCGCTTCCTTGGTAAGGAAGAGGTCACGGGTTCAAATCCCGTCATTGGCTCGAGCCGGGGTTTAATAATTAACCGATATAGTATGAACAAACCAAACCGTAAATTTAATATTTGAAGTTATGGCAAAAGAAAAATTTGAGCGATCGAAAGAACACGTAAATATCGGGACGATAGGTCACGTTGATCACGGTAAAACTACCCTGACGGCAGCCATCACCAAGATTTTGCATGAAAGGGGACTGTCGGAAGTGAGGAGTTTTGATTCTATTGACAATGCTCCTGAGGAAAAAGAAAGAGGTCTTACGATTAATTCCGCACACGTTGAGTATCAGACAGAAAAGAGACACTATGCTCACGTGGATTGTCCCGGGCACTCTGATTATGTTAAGAATATGGTTACCGGGGCAGCCCAGATGGATGGTGCTATCCTTGTAGTGGCCGGTACAGATGGACCTATGCCACAAACACGCGAACACATCCTACTGGCACGACAGGTGAATATACCAAAGATCGTTACTTTCCTTAATAAAGTTGATCTGGTGGACGATCCTGAATTGCTTGAACTGGTCGATATGGAAGTCCGTGAATTATTGGATTTTTATGAATTTGACGGTGAAAATTCACCCATCATCCATGGTTCCGCACTTAAAGCATTGAATGGGGATAAGGAGCAGGAAGAGAAAGTCATGGAACTGATGAATGCAGTGGATGAGTACATACCAATTCCGGAAAGAGATAAGGATAAACCTTTCCTGATGCCGGTTGAAGATGTGTTTTCTATTACCGGACGAGGCACAGTTGCAACCGGTAGAATAGAAACCGGCAGGATTCAGGTAGGCGAAGAAGTCCAAATGATAGGACTGGGAGCTGAAAAGAAGAAAACTGTTGTTACCGGTGTTGAGATGTTCAGAAAGATCCTGGATGAAGGTGAAGCAGGAGATAATGTGGGATTGCTCTTGCGCGGCGTTGGTAAAGATGAAGTTAAAAGAGGAATGGTTATTGCCCGACCCGGTTCCATCACACCCCATACTACCTTCAAGGCACAGGTATATGTGTTGAAAAAAGAAGAGGGTGGTCGACATACCCCATTCCATCAGAATTATAGACCACAGTTTTACATCAGAACAATGGACGTGACCGGAACCATTAACCTGCCTGAAGGAACGGAAATGGTTATGCCGGGCGATCATATTAACATTACCGTTGAATTGATTTATCCTGTTGCTCTGAATGTCGGATTGCGTTTTGCCGTTCGAGAAGGTGGCAGAACTGTCGGTGCAGGTCAGGTAACCGAAATTGTAGAATAATATTTTCAGAGGATGTTCCGTTCAGCAAACGAACATCCTTTTAATACACGGGTGTAGCTCAGTTGGTAGAGCAGCGGTCTCCAAAACCGCAGGTCGTGAGTTCGAGTCTTGCCACCCGTGCTAAATCTTTATACGAATGAAGATAAAGTTCTATTTACAGGAGTCTTATAATGAGTTGATACATAAAGTCTCCTGGCCAACATGGAGTGAGTTGCAAAGAAGTGCTGCAATTGTAATGGTTGCTTCCTTAATTATTGCCCTAATTGTTTTTATCATGGATTTTTCTTTTAGACATATTATGGATTTTGTTTACGCAATGTTTTACTAAATTAGAAGAAGGTGTGCGGAAATGGCTGAAAATGAAAAGAGATGGTATGTTTTACGAGCAATAGGAGGGAAAGAAAAGCAGGTTAAAGAATACGTGGAAAATGAAATTTCTAAAGGGAATATAAGCGATTACGTTTTTCAGGTGCTTATTCCAACAGAAAAGGTTTATCAAATACGTAACGGGAAAAAAATCAGTAAAGAACGGAACTTTTTTCCCGGTTATGTTTTGATAGAAGCCATATTAACGGGAGATATACATCATTATCTGGAAAATATTCCTAACGTTATTGGTTTTTTGAAATCTGAGGGGGACCGACCTTCCCCATTACGAAGAAGTGAAATAAACCGTATTCTCGGAAAAGTAGATGAGTTGGCTGAGGGTGATGAAGAGCTTAACGTACCGTTTTATGTGGGAGAATCAGTTAAAGTCATAGATGGCCCGTTTAATAATTTTACCGGCGTAATCGAAGAAGT
>JBNJFN010000034.1:0-17268 GCA_051746885.1 Bacteroidota bacterium
AATTTGCAGGAAAAAAAAGGTAAGCTATGAGATTATTTTAGTAAAATGTGCAAATCTAATTTTTACTACCCCATCAATACGGTAGATTAATATGTCTTCATTTATCCCCTTATTTCTTTTCCTGAAGGGATTTCTGGCATTAGAGTAGAATATAATATTGCTGATATATAAATAGTTTGAAATCGGATTTTTTCGGAGTGATTCCATTTGTTTTTTGACAGAACAAGACTTCTGTATCCAAGGAAATTATCTTTCTTACAGATATCAGAAATTTTATTATCAGCGTATTCTCTGTTACCCTGTTGCATGTTCAGATTGTTTTATAAATTAAAAATAATCTTTCAGGTTCTCTATAGTGAGCTCTGTTTCCGGTGAAAACCGGTCTCCGGCCATATACTTCTTCAGACTATATAATAGCTGAAGCGCTTCCGGACGATTATCAGATTCTGACAGCAAATCGATGCCTGTCATAACAAGTTTGCCGTTTCCAACTTTTGCTTCAATGATCAAAGCCAGGTTGCGATTGGTGACCCAGTCATCAATAATGCGTACAATTGGCTCCGGTTTGTCTGATAAGCCTTCAAGCGAAAGTGCGTTTGAGTGACTCATGGCGTCCCACCACTGCCAGTTTGAGTGGTATTCTGTCGGGAATTCAGAAAGTGCAGGATGTGTGGGATCGCACAGGATCCCTAAAGTATGCGGTTTTTGACCGTTGGTCCAGGCTGTATTCCAGAATATACTGGAAAAACCAACAGCCACTTCGCCTCCCTTACCTTCTTTAATGCTGCCTTTTTTAACAGTCAGCAGTACTTTTCCACCGTTATTCAAAGCAGATATAGCCTTTTCATTCAAAGTTGAAACCACCATGATCTCATCTTCAACCACAGGTAATTCCGATGGAAATACCCAGAAATCCCATGTATTTACGTAACCGGCTACATCTACCTGTAATTGATATTTAGCGGCTTTTACAACCGTAAAATTTTCGTTGATTGAACCAAGCTTAATGTTATGTCCCCAGCAGATATCTGTTTTGTTAAATACTCCTTCTTTTATTATTTCACCGTCATTATCAATGATTTTCCACGCTGGCAAAACACCTTTTAGCTCTTTTGCTCCATAATGAGCCACTTCAATATCACAAGCCACTTTTTCGTCGCTGGTAAAAATCATCTTTTTAAACCTTGCTAAAGGCACTGTTTCATTTGAGAACTGACGAAACTCTTCAGGAGAAATATAGCCTTTTTCATCCCAGAAAGGATCCAGCACACCAACCAGGGCCGTTCCCTGTCCGGGAAAATCGTGCAAGTCCAACAATTGAAATCCGCCAAATCCTTTTGTTCTGAGGGCAGCTTCAATATCCGCTTTATAGCATAAAGCCTGCAATTTGCCTGATGCCTTAACAAAATCATCAGCCATATGAAGCATTCCGTTTGCTTCCAGGCTTTTCTGAAATATCTCAAAATTGGTAGCTTTCAATACTCCATCATACTTTGGTATCTCACTGAAGTCAGGATAGACACACCACTGACCAATCTCATGGCTGACCATAGTCGCTGCCAGGTGGTTTAAGGCATCTTCCCAATCATAGTCGCTGCGCGGTGGTTCACTGTTAATAATACTGTTCAGGTTTTGGTCCCATCCCTGAATGCGAACTTTACTGGCTGTATTATGATAATCATTTTCCGGTATTAAAGGCCAGCCAGCACCGGTGGTATAAACCCTGCGTGAATCCCTGCCTTTCCAGTACTTAACAAATTCAGTAAGGTAAGCTATATGGTTTTCTCCATGTGGTTCATTACCATATGCCATTAGACAAAATGAAGGATGATTGCCATATTCTGCAACCATTCTTTCACTCTCCCTGTATATCCATTGATCTATTTTCTCACCTGCACCCAGGTTAGGACACCATGCTGAAGCCTCCACCTGGTAATAAAACCCAAGTTTATCAGCAGCTTCAAAAGCAGCTTTGGGCGGACACCATGAATGAAAGCGTATATGGTTTAAGCCATGGTCTTTACATATCTTTATTATCCGTTCCCATTCTTCGGCGTCGGTGGGAGGGAAGCCTGTTTTTGGGAAAATTGCGCATTCCAGTGTTCCCCTGAGAAAGGCCGGGCGACCATTGATTACAAAACTTTTTCCTTCCACATGAAAATCGCGCATACCAAAGGTTCCCTGCCATATGTCACTGTAAGTATTTGAGGTAAGTTCAACACTTAGTTCATACAGATCAGGGTTAAATTCATCCCATAAACGTACATCATCACCCATTGGGTAGTTAATAATTATCCTGTTTAAGGTGCTGCCGGCCATAAATTCAGAACTTATTTCTGCAATTTCCCGGGGTGAATCAGCTGAGCTGCTTTTTGCCGAAATTTTCAGTATACCGGTCTGCCGGTTTTCTGTATTATTAGCTATTTCCACTTCCACCCTGGCACTTTTGTTTTCAACATCGGGAAAGATCTGAACGTTTGAAATAAAAAGGGGATCCTTTTGAAAAAGCTTTAATTCACCAACAATACCATTCCAGTTGCTTTGGGTGTTATCACTTACACTATGCGCATCATCTCCCACCTTAATATCTTTCACACGATTGTCTACACAGATTGTAATAGTGTTTTTTTCCGGCTGTAGGTGCTTGCCAACATTATAGCGATGAGGTACTCCCAGGGCATTTTGTAATCCCATGTAATTGTCATTCACCCAAACCTGGGTTTCCCAATGGCAGCGCTCCAATAAAAGCTCGATATGTTTGCCGTACCAATCTTCTGGGATATTAACCTCTTTCTGATACCATGCTGCCCCTGTATAATAATAATCAGATATCAGCCAGAAGGGGTATCTGAACTTATCATCACCTAAATAGGGTTTATAATTAGGATCGTCGTACCATTCTTTCCCCTCTTCATATCCCTTCCATGTATGACCGGTAAAGATGGTATTATAACCTACAGGATTTCCTTTTTTTCTTAATGGCATGGAGCCCGGCAGTTCAATTGTTTCTGCCAGATCTGAAGCAAACCATTTTTCGGTAATGCCCACATCAGTACTATCCATTTGAAATTTCCACTCTCCGGACAAATCAATTTCTGTAACATCCATCTTTGAGCAACTTCCGGTTATTGTAGCAAGTATAAAAAGGGTAATAAGGATAATTATCCCTTTTGAGGTCCAACTTTTTTCCATGATTCCTGTTCTTTTTAGTTCGATCTTTAATAATAGTCTAGCTTTCGTTATTATCCTGCCAGTAACCTGATGATAGTCAGATAATGAAATCGGGGTCAATCAATATTCACTTTGCTTCCCCACCAGTTATTTTTTGGGTCGAAATCCTTTGACAGTAGATACATCCTCTCTTTCTCCAGCGACGGCAAGAGCGTTTCCTCCCTGTATTTTCTGAGTTTCTCAGCTTTAGCAGGATCATAACCAGGCTCATTTGAAGGGAACTTTGCATTTACAGATTCCAGGTATTCAAAAAGCTGCTTATGCAGATCAGCTACCAGTTCGGGGTTTTTCTCTGAAAGGTCACTCTGTTCCCCAATATCATCATTCAGGTTATACAGCTCTTCAGCGCCGGTTTCGTAATAATGAATTAGTTTCCACTCACCCAAACGGATAATCGACACGGGATCGCCACCCTGGTTTCCATAATGCGGATAGTGCCAGATAAGTGGCCTCAATGGAATTGAGTCTCCTCTCAACAATGGCAACAGGCTTACCCCATCAGAATGTTCTTCAGGGCGTAATTCAAGATTGGCAAGGTCCAGAATTGTTGGGTACAGATCGACAGCCGAAACAGGGGTACTACACGATAATCCCTTATCCGTGAGTCCCGGTACTTTAATAAAGTACGGCTCACGAATACCACCTTCAAACTGGTATCCCTTTCCGCCCCGCAGCGGCAGGTTCGAGGTTGAGTAAGCATCCCCGGAAGCAACTCCTCCGTTATCAGAGGTAAATATAACAATGGTATTATCTTCCAGTCCAAGCTCTTTTAATGCATTTAATACCACACCAACTGCATCGTCCATTGTTTCTATCAACCCGGCATAAACCGGATTATCCTGTATTGTTCTTATGGGCAGACGCTCTGCTATTTCATATCCGGACTCATAAATACCCTGACCTTCGGCTTTCTGACGATATTTAGCCCACTTCTCACGGGTGGTTTCGATAGGTGCATGAACAGCATAAAATGATAGACAGGCAAAAAATGAGCTGTCTTTATTTGCTTTAATAAAGTCAACTGTTTCCCGGGCAAGGCGCATTGAAAGATTTTCGCCATCGGGGCCACTTTCGAGGGTGGGATTATTCCAGGGAGCAAAAAATCCCCCCTTTGGGCTTCCAACATCCCAACCCCCTCTGTTAATATCAAAACCATGATCTTCAGGCCAGGAACCTTTACCACCAAGGTGCCATTTGCCGGCAAAGAAGGTAAGATAACCGGCCTCCTTTAAGGCTTCAGGAAGAGTAATATATTTATGTGCCAGGTGCCGGTTGTACTCCGGAGGTATCAGCAGGGTATTGGACCCGGCCTCACTCCATTCCTCTCCGGCTCTGGCTCCAATCCAATCGGTTACACCATGCCTTGCAGGGAACTTACCTGAGAACAGGCTTGCCCGGGATGGGCTGCATACCTGGCAGGCTGCATACCCGTCGGTAAAAAACATTCCCTCATTGGCTATCCGATCAATGTTGGGTGTTTCATAAAAGTCGCTCCCCATGCAGCTCAAATCCTTGTATCCCAGATCATCTGCAATAATAAATAATATATTCGGTTTATCCTTTGTCTTTTTCCCTGTACAGGAGTATGCGACCAGTGTTAAAATTAGAGTAGAAAAAAAAATTACTTTTGCTTTCATATCGTTTCCCAGTGTATTCCCAAAGTTAATAAATGTAGATAAGCAATATGGTAATAAGTAATTGTACTCATAGGCTTAATTTTCCAAAAAATCATTTGCTCCTGTGTGCATAGTGTCAAGGACTAATATCTCCTTGAAGATCTTGTCGGCTATATCATTTTTCCTCATTCCTTTTTCGGCCAGCCCTATTAAATACCAGGCTTCAATATCGCTGCGTTTTTGCAGGTCATCTTCAAAAACCAGTAAGAGTGGTAGTGATGTAGCAAAATAGTCGATCCGGGCTTTCTCATTCAGTTTTTCTTCACCATATTGTTTGAGTTCCGTTAAAAGCAGGCCTGCCTCTTCTTCCTTGCCAAGCTCAAGCAGGGAGAGTGCTTTGTAATACGATAATTCTGAATATGCGCTTACAGCCATATCAATAAAATCACCTTCCTCGGCGGTACTTTTTATAAAACACTGTTTTGCATTCTTTTCATCTCCAAGCGACTTATATGCTATGCCCTTCCAGTAATTGATATGTGCAACTGCCTGCAGGGGATGGTATTTTTCACCAAGATTATCAGGGGGATCGATCGACTTATTAAAATAGTCAAGTGCTTTCTGCGGATCATTATTTTTCAAAGCTGACTGACCAAGCCTCAGGCAGGAATAGGTGTATTGCTTTAATACTTTTCCTTCACCGCCTTCCCATGGGTGAAAAACCCTGCTCTCCAGAATGTCCAGGGCCTCCTGATACCTGCCATCGAAGTTAAGCAGTGCCGCTAGTTCCACTGAAAAATCGTCACGGGAGCTAATCTGGTTTTTTATTTTCAGCAGGCTGTCCAGGCGTTCACCGGGTCTATCATTGAGTTTTTTTCTTAACTGATCATATTCATACCTTATTCTCATATCATTCGGTGCCAGTTCGATAGCCTTAAGGAATGCCTTTCGGGCTTTTTGTCCTTCACCAGAGGTGTTCCAGTAAGCAATCCCAAGATTACGGTGTAATGTAGCATAATCACAATTGTGCCGGGCTGCTTTTTCCCAGACAGCAATGGCATCCTTATGCCTTTGAAGGTTATAGTAGTAATTCCCCAGTCCATATGCAACAATTGTATTGACAGCAGGTTTGCTCAATACCCACTCCAATACTATTTGCTCATGTATTCTTGAGGGGAAGAAATAATCAAAAGAGCCGGTCATGGTTCTTTTCAGAACTTCAGAGGATTTCTCATTATCTCCCTGCAGATCATATAACCATGCAAGAATAAAGCGGGTCATAATGGATTTCCGCATTGGATTTGGAACAGTAGTCTCAGGGATATTCTCCCTGTGATGTAACTCGATGAGATCTATAGCTTCTGTATAGAATCCTGCCTCAGAATAATCAAATGCTATATCAATTATAGTCTGGGCCTCATTTCTTGAGGAATTAAGGAAGTCCCTGAAATCTCCTGACAGCTTTGCTGATTCACAGTTTGCCCATTGATCAAGCGGATCTGTGGCAAGAAGATCTGTAAGACCTTGTTTTGCCAGATGAGCTTTACCCTGTCTTTTGTGTATTATTGCTTTAAGAATTACAGCTTTATTATTTTGCCGGTTGGTATCCATAGATGCTTCAAGGTGTTCCAGGGCTGTCAGGTAATCAGATTGCAGGCAGTCAATAGTTGCCAGGTGGTAATAGGCTGAAGCACGCCACTCAAAATTCCATGTTGCTTTATAAAACAATTCATATGCTTCTTCTTTTTTACCCTGGTAATAGCAGCTTAAGCCACCGTAGTAGTGTGCCTCGCCCGTAGCCGGGTTCGGATGATAGGTGGTAATAATACCAATAGCTGTCCTGAAGTTCTTTTCAGCTTCGACAAATTTGCCGTTTTTAAGCTCTGCACGGCCCAGGCTAATATATGATTTGTAGCTTTTTGGGTCACGCTCAATAGCTTCTCTCCAGTATGTCTCAGGGTAGCGGGTTGGGTGACGGTATAACTCCAGGTGTTCACCAATTAATTCCAGTTCGTTTGTGCTTTCAACTTCTTCTGCTTGTTTTGGCTCAAAGGCAGGCTTACGATTTCTTTCCTTACTTATTTCCCGGCGGTGGTATGCAATCAGCTCCTTGCCTTTTTCGTCTGTAACAATCAGTGAAACTGCATTTTCCTGTCCGGACTCAATAGTAAGTGTATTGTTTCTCCATGGTTTCTCCGGCGAAACAGATTGTTTTTCAAAGACCGTTTTGTCGTTTCGTCTTATAAGGATAAATGTAAGGTTGTCTAATCTGCGGCTTGCTCCGACTCCTAGATCCAGTTTGTTGCCCTGCTGAATTTCAAGTCGGATTGCTAAATCTTTAGTGGCATTTTGCACGGGTCCCAGGTTCCTGTAGCTCCACCAGAATTGTGAGAATTTTTTTGTTTCATATGGGAGTAAATATGAAAAGTCGGGCTGATTATCAGTGTATACACCACACATCAACTCGAAATACGGGCCTCCTTCATCAGTCAGTTCGCGGTCCCAGGCACGACCGAATTCTTCACTGCCCCATGTCCATTGTTTTTTACCCGGTGCAATATGCCTGTTTGCGACGTGAACAAAACCCCCATCAGCTTTAAAGTCGTATCCGCCAAAGAAATTGTATTTTGTTTCGCAAACCATGTAACTGGTTGGAACCGGAATATGATCGTATTTACGTAAGTCATTCTTACCATGTCTCTTGTGATAAGGAATGCCATAATAATAGTTTTCGGCAATCGGGTAGCTACTCTGGGCACGTACGGCGTGATCGGCCACATAATGCACATCAGGAGGGAAAAAGCTCTGATAGTCTTTATGCACCTCAACAGCAATGTTAGCCCACCATAAAAATGTCTGGGTAAGTGATGTACGATTAAACAGTCGGCCACGCAATTCAACCAGAGCACTATCCGGTCTGATACGAATTCCATGCATTCCTTTCAAACGGTACATAGGGTCGTATTCCGACATCCAGACTGTGCATGCACCATCAGTTTCTTCTTCGATATAAACATCGCCTGGCAGATAAGTTCCGGGCCTATGATGTTGTGGCCAGTTAAACTCTATCCCACCACTGATCCAGGGCCCTGCCAGTCCAACCAGGGCAGGCTTGATAACTTTTTGCTGATAGAAGTAGTTATAATTATTATTGGTTTTGTCCTGGGCTTCAAAAACTCTGCCCCCAATCTCAGGTAACATAACCAGCTTAACAAAATCGTTCTCAAGAACGAATGATTTGTACGCTATATCTTCTTTATGATTATTTACTTTATCGATAATGGGCAGTGGATAAACTTTCCCTGATGAGCCCTGAAATACCCTCTTTTCGAAGAAGACCGGGTTTATGTCGGGATTTCCTGGTTTATAGGTTGGCAGGACCAGATCCTGTTTAAATGCTTTTACTTTATTCATCTTATTTTATAATCTCCTTTTCAATTTTTTCGAGCGTCTTCCCTTTTGTTTCGGGTAGTTTTTTATAGATAAAGATTAATCCTGCAATACATATTATTCCATAAAGCCAGAATGTACCTGAAGCCCCGAAAGCATTATTAAGCAACGGGAATGTGTATGTGAGCAGAAAGCTTGCCAGCCATAGTGAAACGGTTGCAACGGCCATTGCTGCTCCACGCATTATGTTGGGAAATATTTCAGAAAGTACGACCCATGTCACAGGAGCCAGCGACATTGCATAGCAGGCTATAGCCATAACCACCAGTAGTAAGAGGGGCCAGCCGGTTATTTCAAAATAATAGGCTGCACCCATGAATGTATAAATACCCGCCAGTCCGCCAGCTCCAATTAACATCAGGGCTCTTCTGCCTATTTTATCTACCGTGTAAATCGCAACAAAGGTGAAGATAAGATTGACGCTGCCTGTAACAACTATATTAAAAAGAATATCTGACACACCATAACCGGCTGCTTCAAATACTTCTTCAGCATAATTGAAAATAACATTAATACCGCACCACTGCTGAAAGGCTGCCAGCACAATTCCAACAAGGAGGATTTTTCTTATTCCGGGAGCAAGCAGCTCCTTAAAATGCACCCTTTTTGTATCTGCCTGCAGGGTTGTTTTTATGTTTATTAACTCTGATTGTGCGTATTCCAGGCCTCCTATTTTAGACATAATGGCCAGCACCTTATTATTCTCTCCTTTTTTTGCCAGCCATCTCGGACTTTCAGGAACAAAGAACATAAGAATAAAAAATAGTCCGGCCGGAACAGTCTCTGCCCAGAACATCCACCTCCATCCCATCTGTCCGTTCCATGAAGCAAGAATATCGGCATCTGTTGCACCGGGATCTACCGGCTGAGCAATCTGCCAGTTGACAATTTGTGCCAGCAGGATACCAATAACAATGGTAAGCTGGTTAAGAGATACGAATTTGCCCCGCATGGCGGCAGGAGAAACTTCAGCTATATACATGGGCGAAAGGTTTGAGGCCAGACCAATACCTATACCACCCAGAATCCGGTAGATGATAAAAGGGGTAAAAGAGTTTGATGCACCTGTCCCGAAGGCTGACAGGGTAAATAAAAGAGCAGAAAATATGAGCAGTCTTTTTCGGCCTAACCAGTCACTAAAAATTCCTGAGCTTATTGCTCCCAGCAGGCAGCCTGCCAGGGCGCTGCTCATAGCCCATCCCTGTAAGTTAACCGAATTGGAGATATGGAAGAACTTTTCATAAAATGGTTTTGCTCCACCAATTACTACCCAGTCATATCCAAATAGCAGGCCTCCCATAGCGGAAACCATGGAGATCATAAATATATACCTGATGTTGAATTTGCTCATTGCCTTATTTTTGACAGGGTGGCATTCATATTATTCAGACAGTCTTCTAACTCCAGGTTTATTGTTTGGTTATAGTAAACATTTTACTTGCATAATTCCCTTTAAGATATACGGCGATTCCACTTGACATCAGCACTTTACCTGAAATAACAAATTCTTCTTCACCATCGGACACAGAATAACTGGCGTCTTCTTCAAGCCCATGCAATACCAGGCGGTTGTTGACAGAATTGTACGGAACACCGGCTATGGTCTCATATACCTGGAAGGCAAAAACCACACTTTCTGACCTGTCCTGAGAAACAAACTGCACCGCAGAACGTGTTTCTTCAAACGGATTTTTCAGGCGATAATATTTTCCCTGCTGTATTGTATTCCTGAATTTCTTGTACAGGGAAATCATTTCCTTCGCAATCTCTTTGTCTTCCTGCTCCCAGGCAGTCAGATTGCCGCCAATGCCTAATGTTGCCGCCATTGCTGAATGGAACCTGAAGGTTAGCGGAATATTTTTCTGATGATCGCCATATCCCCAATCGGTTACCCAGTTCAGCATTGTATTGGTTGGGTACAAATGCGAATAGCCATATTGTATATACAGTCTGTCCTCCGGATTTGTATTATCACTGGGCCATGTCTGGTCGGTGTATCTGAGAATACCCAGATCAACCCTTCCTCCTCCGCTGGAACATGCCTCGAACTGTACATCAGGGTGTTTTTCACGGATGATGTCAAGAATTTCATATATGTTACGTATATATCTGATACGCAGTTCACGCTCTTTATCCGGGGAAGCACCTACCCATCCGGTCTCAGACCAGTTTCGATTCATATCCCATTTAATAAACTTTATGTCGTTTTCTGAAAGTAATTTATCAAGCCATTCAATAGTATATTGTTTTACATCTTCCCGTGCCATATTCAGTACCAGTTGGTTGCGTCCTTCATGGCTTGTGCGGTTTGGTGTTTGCAGCACCCATTCAGGGTGTTTTTTATACAGATTTGTAGAAGCATTGATCATTTCAGGTTCCACCCAAACGCCGAAATCCATTCCCAGTTCTTTCACCTTGCTGATTAGGGGCTGCAGACCATTCGGGAATTTTTTTGCATCAGGATACCAATCGCCCAACCCGCCTCTCGAGTCATTTCTTCCTTCAAACCATCCATCATCAATTACAAACAATTCAACACCTATTTCCTTTGCAATTTTTGCGAGTGCCACCTGACCTTCTTCATTTACATCAAAATGTGTTGCATACCAGCTGTTATAAAGAACAGGCTTAAGGGTAAGATTATGAGGTTTGGGTAAAATATGATTTCTTACATACTGATGCAGCCTCTGGCTGGCACCGTTTGTTCCGCCATCTCCCACTACGCCGCTTATTATTTTCGGAGTGGTAAATTCTTCATTTTTGTTAAGAATCCAGTGTGAATCCCAGTAGTTAATACCTCCGGTTACCTGCAGTCTTTCATTATTTTCTATTACAAAATCGAGTTTAAAATTACCTGTCCATTGCAGCCCGCCAAAATAGACTTTTCCGTTAAATTCATCACTCTCACCGTGGGGACGGATCATATATGCCGGTGTATGCTGTATGCTTTTGGCATCACGGTTAAAAATAGATTTAATTCCAGGAGTCAGCAGCGATTGGCGGGGAATAAACTCCCTGCCCCAGTTGCCGCTGAATTGTATTAAATCATACTCATCAGCAGGCAAACGGAATGAACCCGAATACGCCCTTTCAACCTGAATATCTTTTTTACCATTATTTTTTAATACCAACCATTTTTCAATAATATCAAGTTCAGGAATTACCCGGATATATTCAGAGACGGTGAAAGGATAATAAATATCTTTCATATTGAACCTGATATAAGGGTATCCATCAAGCTCACCGGTTTCATATCCGTCAAAAACCAGTTCCAGTTCACGATTCCCGTCAGCAAATATTACTTCTATTGCGGGCTCCATAAAAACATACCCACCCCTGTATGGTATTTCACGAATGGAAGTGCCAAATTTGGGGTCTGCATTCCAGTCATCAGCCTCAAAAGTCCTTTCACCAGATAATGGTCCGTAGTACCCTGTTGTGAGGTTGCTATCCCTGGTTAAGATAACCTGATAAGAAGCATTTTCTGAGGAGATAGTCCATCTTACAGGATTCTCTGAAACTTTTATCACCTGTGCATAGCAGCTAATTATTAAGCCTGAAAATAAGATCGAGACAAATAGTTTTTTCATTTTTTGAGTTTAATTATTTTTTGAAGTCGTATATGATTAAATAACAGTATTTTCAAGAAACTTCAATATTCGATTACTTATTATTTAATTAATGCTTCTGTGCCATTTCATTGGCTGATTTTTATAAAGTAATAATAATAATCAAATCTAAAGAGATTAGGTGATAGGTAAAATAGATAATTTAATGGTTTTAATGGACAATATAATTATATTCGACTTTATTTATCAATGATGAAAAAGAAGGAAGGCTTTAAAGGACAGCGCACATTAATTCTTCCTGAGTTCATAATCAAGGAGATACAAAAAGACGCATTCAGCAGTCAACTTTACTTGACGGATATCGGTTATTATCCACATGCACAATTTCATCATATCATACGAAAAGAAGGATGTGGTCAGTATATATTGATTTATTGCATTGAAGGGGAAGGATGGTTCTCTATTGATGGGAAAAGGACCAGTGTTTTTGCCAATCAATTCTTCATAATTCCTGAAGGAGTTTCCCATGCCTATGGATCCAGTGATAGTAATCCATGGAGTATCTACTGGATACATTTTTCAGGTTTGCAGGCATCTGATTTCTATGAAATTACTTCGGGTACCAAGTTTATTGCTCCTTCAAAAGTATCACGAATTGAAGATCGCATCCAACTTTTTGAGGAGATCATAAAAAACCTGGAGATGGGTTACAGCAATGAGAACCTGCGGTATGCAAATATTTGTCTTTTACATTTCCTGGCTTCGTTTAAATATATCAGCCAATTCAGGCAAATACGTACAGTAAGAGAAAAAGACTTAATTGAAGATGCAATTGTTTACATGAAAGAATTCCTTAATGAAAAGATTACTTTGGAAACAATTGCATCAGAGGGAGGTTTATCACCATCACATTTCTCACTTGTATTTCGCCGAAAAACAGGAAGGTCTCCTATGGATTATTTAATCCATCTTCGCATTCAAAAGGCCTGCCAGTTTCTGGACAATTCTGACTTAAGAATCAAGGAAATAGCTGCAAGGGTGGGTTATGATGATCCTTATTATTTTTCAAGAGTTTTCAAAAAGGTTATGGGAACATCCCCGGGTAAATACAGAACCATGCCTAAAGGTTAGGTAATCTGGTGCGCTGGAAGCGCTGTATTTGGTTTGCTGAAGCTCGCCGTAATTTGCCTCGCTCCTCGTGATCCTTGCAGGGGATTATCTAAAACACAAAAAACCAGTGCAGTCGTACTGGCCTTTTTGTGTTTTGTCGCAAACTTCTGAACGAAGTTCGAACTTTTTTTCAACAAAACGGCTGACACGGCGTACACCACCGTCAATTTTTCCCCGCTTTCAGCGGGATTTTCGGGGGGCGCTTTTTTCACTTGTGGGAAGATAGTTTTTTGGCGGATTTATTGTTTTGCGTGCTGGCGTTTGGCTCTTTTGCAAAAGTTAGTGAATCTGGAATGGTTCGTGCTTTTGCAAATGTGCCAAACCGGGGTCGGACAAAAATATGCCAAAAAACTATGTGTGGTGGACAGTAACCCTGAAAATTTAAACCAGGCTGACGAGTTCAGCGGAAAGGTATAAGTTGAACAACCAGGATAACCTGTAAGAGCAAATCAATAAATATCATCCAGTAATTTAAACCATAAATGAATATTAATCGTTAAATTTGTATAAGATAATGAGAATAAATATGAATCTTCAATCGAAAAAATTAGAGCTGGTTCAGCTTATATTAAATACAGAACAACCCACTATCCTTGCCAGGGTTGAAGCTGTGCTAAAAGGAAAAGCTGTCGATTGGTGGGATAAGTTGAGTCCCGAGGAAAAGGAAGCAATAGAAAAAGGCTTATCAGAAGCCGAAAAAGGAGAGCTTATCCCTCACGAAGAGGTAATGAAAGAAGCAAAGGCAAGATATAAGCTGGACTAATGAAGATAAGCTGGACCCCGACAGCAAAAAGGACTTATTTTAAAGTTCTTGACTATTTAGCGCAAAACTGGACCAAAAGGGAAGTTACAAACTTTATGAACGAAGTTGAAAGTTTACTGACCAGGATCACCGACAATCCTGAAATGTTCCAAGCCTCCAGAAAGAAGAAAAATGTCAGAAAAGCCTTGATAACAAAGCACAACACACTTTACTACAGGATAAAAACCAAGAATAAAGAGTTAGAGCTAATCACCTTTTGGGACAACCGCCAAGATCCTCAAAAGCTAGCTTACTAGTTACCCGAATGCGAACATACTCATATTGGTGAATGTTTATAGTTAAGGGATATGCATGAGAGCCAATAATGAATGTTGAACCTGGTAAAAGAAATATAAAAAAAGGACACCGACCAAAAAATGGAAGATGTCCTGTCATGTCGGGGTAGGAGGATTCGAACCTCCGACCCCCTGCTCCCAAAGCAGGTGCGCTAACCGGACTGCGCTATACCCCGCACTGGCCTCCGTAGCTTAAGCGAAGGAGGCTGCCAAAAGCCCCGCAAAAATATAAAAGCATTTCGGTTTTACAATAGAATTTTATAAAATAATAGGCACACAAGCTGTGGAGTACTAGCGTGTACGCGTTTAGAATTATTTTATTTCCTTTTTATACACCCTGATGCAACGGTAATTGATCCAGCTTAATAACAAGAAGAGGATCAAAAATAAAACCTGTAAGAATGAGAATGCATCTGATGAGATGGTCAGTATCAAAATCAGTATGATAATTCCGGCTAAAATTATGTTTTGAATGAAATTAAAATATAGCGACCATGATTTCAACCTTGCATATGCTATGAGAACAATAATTTTAATAATTAAGAAGATGGCAATGCCTGTGATGAGGTATGAATTCACAAAATTAAAAACAGTGTATGAATCACCTGTAAATAAAAGACCAAAAAGGAAAAATGCAGGGATTAAAAAAAATAATCCGGCAAGCTCAATAATTTGCCAGATTTTCGAGATTATAAAAACAGTATGCCTGCTTTTCATTGTACTGCGGTTATTAATGCTAAAATAATATAATCTTACATATCCCTGTTTAATTTAAATAAGAAATACAAAAAGTTGAAAAAGGAAATTAAAACTGCATAATTTTTTGTACTCAGGAATACAAATTTTTGGCAACAATGGCATACAGTCTTTTCGTTTATCAATCACTGATTCAAAAAGTGTAAGCGCTTACATCCGTTTGTACAGTTCAAGAATCTTTTCTTCATATTCTTCATCTGCTATCACCGCTCCCCATCCCTTGGTTTCCTGGTACAGGCCGTCAAAGGCCGAACCACGGAAGCTTCTGATAATATGAGGTACACCTTCACTATCAAGTATTTCTCTTATTCTCTGTGCCTGGAATTCATTTTCGAGTATTATTATTTTTTTTGTCATTTGTTATTTGGGTTTTAAAAATTATTATAGTTCAAATCTCTCCTGAAAGCCTGGAGGACCCTGTCATCTGGAGCCATGTAACCTTCAATGGCCATTTCATCGCGTGCGATTGCGGTTAATGTCCCGGCCCACAGAGTTGCTTTGCCCATGTAGTTACTGTTTTTCACAAGCATATTGTCAGTTTCAGGATGTTTAACTTATAAATATAAGGCATGTACAGTATAATTCAATATGTTATTGAGTATAATTACAGAAAAACCATTAAAGGTGGCTTGATTCCGAATAATTAAATACATAAATTCATTGTCATTATTATCAGACCCGGCTTTATAATTAAATAAAAACAATTAAGCATATGAAAAGTTTATACTTCCGTTTTACAGGTATTTTATTTGTGCTGTTAATAACAATCGTTGCCGATGCACAAAGGGCTGGTTTTGACAAAGATGAATTTGCTGAGAGAAGGCAGGCCCTGATGCAAAAAGCAGATGCTGAGATGATCCTTCTTTTCGGGAAACCTAAACCTGAGACCGGAGCTCCTTTTAGGCAGGATAATGATTTTTATTATTTCACGGGCATTGAGGACCCGGGTTCAGCACTTGTTATGTTGCCGGCAAGCGGACAGTCAATATTGCTGCAGCCTGTACTTTCAGATCGGGAGATCTATGTTTCCGGATCAAATCTTCTGAGTAGTGGCACTGATCCTTCCGCGGTGGGATTTAATTCAATTATTCCAATATCTGACCTCGATGAATATATAGTGAGGAACTGCGGAAGGAGCAGCGGTGCAGATGTTTTTATCAGGATTATGCCTCCTGATGTTGTTAACGGGGGAAGGATGGAGATGGACCTTCTTCATGCCAGGGCTGCACGATCACATTATAATGACCAGGTGTCATTGAATACACATCGCGTTAATAAGTTAATGCAGAGATATCCCTATATCAATTTCCATGATGTATCTGTTTATATAGATGAATTAAGGGTTATAAAAACAGATTGGGAAAAAAATATACTGAGGAAGAACGGCAGGGTGTCTGCGGAAGGGGTGAAGGCTGCTATTATAGCAACAGAGCCGGGTGTATATGAGTACCAGGTTGAAGCTGCAGCTATGAATGTGGTGTCTTCGCATGGTGCCCTGGGACCGGCTTATCCGCCTATTGTTGCAAGCGGACCTAACACATGCACGCTGCATTACGAAAAAAGCTCCAGGAAGGCAGAAGACGGTGATCTGCTGCTTATTGATTTCGGGGCCTGCATGGATTACCTGACAATGGATATATCAAGGACCTGGCCGGTAAACGGTAAGTTCAGCCCGGAGCAGAAGAAAGTATACAGGCTGCTGCTGGAGATAGAGAAGGCCTGCATAGAATCATATAAACCAGGAGTCAGGCAGGAGGACGTAATAGAATATGTGGAGAAAAAGCTGAGTAAGATGGATCTTGACCTTGAGGGACTGGAAGGTTATATCTCTCATTCTATGAAGCCACCGGTCGAAAACGGTGAGCTTAAGGTAGAGAATATTATCAGCGGCTTTGGACATTTTGTAGGTATGTCTGTACATGATGTCGGTGTTTATGGCGATGCTGGACTCAGACCGGGGATGGTGTTTGCCATTGAGCCGGGTTTATATAATCCTGAGACAGAAATAGGGATACGTATAGAAGATACGGTTCTGATAACAGAGGATGGTTGCGAAGTGCTGTCAGAAGCTGTTCCCAAAGAGATCGATGAGATAGAGAAGCTGATGAGTAAATGAGCCGGGTAAGGTTGAATACCGGACTTATTACAGGGTACCTGCCAGGCATAGCATACAGGTTTTTGAAATGAATAAGTAAAAATAAATATCTGTTATAATTACTTTGCTGTTTTAGTTTTGTTTTTCTATTTTTGTCAGGCTGAAAAATTGACATTCATGCATACCTGGAGAGGTGGGTGAGTGGCTGAAACCACTGGTTTGCTAAACCAGCGTACTCTGTAAAAGGGTACCGGGGGTTCGAATCCCCCTCTCTCCGCCAAAG
>JBNJFN010000035.1:0-16411 GCA_051746885.1 Bacteroidota bacterium
GTTTTTTGCTCAATAACCAAATCATATCCTATCTTTTGCACAGCCTTTTTCATGTTGGAAGGAGTAAGTTTTTCCGTGTCATATTCTACAAATACGGATTCATCTGCAAAATTTACTCTTGCCTGATTGACTCCTTCCATGCTGCCTAGCATGCTTTCCACACTGCTGGAGCAAGAAGCACAATGCATCCCTTCCACTTTAAAATTACGCTTGGTCATATTATTTTTTCCTCCCTCCTTTTATTTCACTATTATTTTCAATTAACCAGTTTTGCCGTATAGCCGGCTTCCGAGATGGCAGCCTCAATTGCCTTTTGTATCTCCTCTTTTGAGGCGGTCCTGGTGACCACTTTTACTATTTTGTCCTTACTATCCAAATCAACATCCCATGAATCAATGCCTTCAAGGGCATCCATGTAGGGTTTGATTGCATACATGCAACCTGCACATTTCAAATTGGTTTTAAATTTTAAAGTCTGCATATCATTCATTTTTTAAATTCGACACCTTACCTATCCCGAATTATTCTTGAATAATTCTTATACTCAAATAAACCACACAGGGCAGAGAATGTTTTTCAAAATTATGAGCAGAAGTTGTAAAGTTTTTATGATCGAGTGGAATGACGATTTACCCATTCCCCAAAGAAGGGGGTTAAAATGGTCGGTAGTTGAAAGCGTGCCGGTTCACGAATCCATCAAAATCGGCAAACCTTCGCGGGAGAAATATATCGAGAACTATAAACAAAGCCTTCGCAATATAGGCAAGATTGGGGTGAAGACAGTTTGCTATAACTTTATGCCGGTATGGCAGAACTGAGAGGGCTTGAAATGGGAATAGAGAAATCAGAAGCCTTGTACAGAGAATAAATTGACAAAATTTATAAATTGTCCAGTGGGTTTCGATCCTTGTTGTTCTGTAGTTTTTTAAAAGCGGTAGGAGAAAATCCGGTAATTTGCTTAAACTGGTTGGAGAGATGGGCAATACTGCTGTAGTTCAGCTTCCAGGCAATTTCACTCAAGCTGAGTTCATCATAGATCAGCAGTTCTTTGGCATATTCAATCCGTTGAAGGATCATATATTTCTCTATGGTAATGCCTTCTTTCTCTGAAAAAGTATTACTCAGGTAGTGATAGTTTTTCTTCAGTTTTTCGGCCAGATAGGTGGAGAAATTGTAAAGATTCTTATTCTCATGCGGATTACGAACCAAATCTATAATGATGCTTTTAATACGCTCAACAACTTGTAACTGCTGATCTTCAATAAGTTCAAATCCGATCTTGTGGAGTTCGTTTTTTAAGGCTTTCAGGTCATAATTCTCCCTTGGTTTTTTTAATACCACTTCACCCAACCGGACTTCAATATACTGAATATTCAACATCTTCAAAATATCCTCTACTGCCATGACACATCTTGGACAGACCATATTTCTGATGTACAGTTTATAAGATTGTGTCATGGCAGCAAAGGTTGATTGGAACATTGATTTTTTCAGGTGCCTTCTTCTTTGTTTTGCTCTTCTTCATTTTGTTTTGAATACGCACTATAGATCCCATCTTTTTTGATCTTTTTGTATTTATCCGGATCCGATTCCACGTTGAACCTGGCTCCCTTGTCGTATAGCAACTTCAAACCGAAGACACCCATCACGATGGCTACCAATATAATAACCAATATGATCAGTTTAAGATATAAAGCCATGGGCTTATAGATTTTTGATCACACGTTCCAGTTTTTCTTTGATATTGGCTGCCACACCCTTTAATTGGGAATTTTCCACCGAAGCCATGGAAGCAACCGGATCAACGGCTGATACATCGACTTTCCCGTCATCTGTCTCCTGCACTACTACATTACAGGGTAACATCAGTCCAATATTTGGTTCTGCCGTCAATGCCTTATGTGCATTGGGCGGGTTGCACGCACCCAGAATTCTATACTTGCGGAAGTTGACATCCAGTTTTGTCTTCAAGGTTTGCTGTACATCAATATCCGCCAATACGCCGAAACCTTCTTCTTTTAAGGCATTGGTTACTTTTTCAACTACCTGGTCAAAGTTTCCTTCTAAAGTTTTATTGGTATAATAACTCATTTTTATTGGTTTTATTAAGTTCAACTTAATGGGTTAACAAACAGAAAGCATAATTGTTTAATACGGCCAGAAAGTGAATTAAACAATACCATTGAAAAAATCAATAGAGGATAAAAAATTACATTTCTTTAAGTTTTCCATTCAGCACAATATACTTTAGTCCCATTTTCCGGGCTTCTTCATGTGCATCTTTTTCTGTGTGAACCAGAGGGGCTCCTCTGGAATTGAATGAAGTATTCAGCAAAGCTTTGATACCGTATTGTTTTTCAGTGAGCGTTAAAAGGTCATACAGGAAAGGGTTTTCTTCCCGGTGTGATAAGGTCTGGATTCTTGATGTACCATCCACATGGATGGCCCCTTGAATTTCGCCGGTCTTTTCCGTACGAATCCTGAACTCTGTTAGCATATACCTGCTCAAACAATTGTATCCAGAGCTATCCGTAAAATAAGAGAGGTTCTTTTCAAGCATTACAGGGGCCACGGGCCTGTACCATTCCCTTTGTTTAAGCTTGTGGCTTACATAACTTGATAGCTCCCGGGAATCCGGCCTTGCAAGGATGCTCCTGTTGCCCAAAGCCCTGGGACCTGCCTCCCCGTATCCGTTCACAATCCCTATTATTCCACCTTTATTTAGTATTCTGGCAATCCGGGTCAGATCATTTTCCGAATATTTGACCTTCGGGCTATTTAGAAACCAGTTGTTCAAAAAAGGAGACTGTTGCTTCACATGGCCATGTTTCAGCCATTCCACAAGTGCACCGGCACCCAGGGAGAGTCCTGAATCATTTGTACAGGGTGGAATGAAAATCTTCCTGAACAATCCGCTGTTTTCCAAAGCAGCGTTCGCTTTTATATTTAGAGCTGCACCCCCGCTATAATATAAGTATTCTGCACCGGTGATCTTCTTCAGTGATTCCATCTTCTTCAGCAATTCCCGCTGAAAAATATGCTGAAATGTCGCTGCAACATCTTGTAAAAAAGGATCCTTCAGATCAAAACTTTTCAAATTCCTGTTCCAGTCCTTCCTGACCCGATCGAAAAAAATCTTTCTTTTCCCCCAAATGTCCCTGAAATAATCATTTTTTCCCAGCCACGATTCGATCTGGGGGTCATAATTGCCATAAGCGGCATATCCCATAAATTTCCCGGGCATGCTGTTCTGGTCTTCTCTGCGGGCTTCTACCAATGAAAAAGTGAGGGCATTGGCATTGAAAAAAGAAGCTATATAGTTTAAATCCCAATGATATTCAAGTAATCTGATCCGATCCCCTCTGAAAAGCCATGCTGAAAAGTTGCTTTTACTGGCGCCTCCGTCGAAATGAACATGCAGGCTATTTTCTTTAAAAGGCCCGTAAAAAGGCATATTAGAAAAAATATGGGCCAATTCGTGGTTCACCACATGTGCTTCGGCAGGGTTGTCCAGAAAATAACCCTGTCCCTTTTCAGGCTCAGCAGCCAAACCTTGATTTAATGGGGCTTCGAAGCGTATATTGCCTTCTTTGCTTATGAAGGCCCTCCCGATAATGTTATCGACAAAAACCGGGTCCATATTACGGGAGCCAAGTATTTTTTCTTGTTTTAAAAGCGTATAAAGCCAGGCAGGCAGACGGCTGTCATATTTGGTTCTGGTATGACGTTCCAGTGCCAGATATTTTAACAGTTCCCCTTCCTGAAATAATGCCAGATTGTGATCATGTACATATGCCGGAAAGGGATCATCCGACAAATCCTGAATCCCATAAAGGGCCAATGTTAAATTGCTGTTATTCATAGAAAAATAAAATGTTCGGTTACAAAATTGAACAAATTTGAATATTTTTCACCTTTTTATTTAACCCGAATCAAAAACTAAACTATTTAACTCTGAACATGGTACTTATCATCAGGTTATGAGAAATTTATTTTCAGCTAAAGCTGCGGTAAGAATATTCGAGGTTAACCCGGAGAAATTATTCATATATAAAATTATCCAAACCTAAATTCTATTTTATCGTAATAGGTAAAAGTGTTTACATTAATTAGCGAATTTATTGCATGGGTTTATCGGAACAAGAAGTCCAGTATTTTATTTCTACCATTAAGAACCACTCCGAATATGATTTTAGTGAATATTCGGAAAAATCATTAAAGCGCAGAATACAGAAAGTGCTGAATGATTATAGGATGGAACTGCCTGGAATGATCACGAAATTGAAAAATAAAGGGGGATTAATCGATGAGGTGGTGAAAAATATCACTGTAAATACAACCGAATTATTCAGAGACCCAAAGATATGGCAAGATTTGAGATTTAGGGTTTTACCCAAATTCCGGCAGAATAAAAACATCAACATCTGGCATGCCGGATGTTCAACAGGACAAGAGGTTTATTCCATGATGATCCTGCTGAATGAACTGGGTCTGTTCGATCAGGCCAAAATTTTTGCCACCGACCTCAATGGGGATGTACTCGATCAGGCCAAAAAAGGAATTTATAAATACCGGTTCAATATCAACTATCTTGACAACTTTGACAAGGTTATTAAAGAAAATCCTTTCAATTACGAGGAATACAACGATGTTCCCTACGATAAATATTTTAAAATCAATAAGTCTGATGACACACTTATAATGAATGATTTCCTGAGGCAAAAACCTATATTCCGAAAGCATGATCTGGTCAAAGGAGAAAATCTGCACTTTGCCAAATTCGATCTGATCATGTGCAGGAATGTCATTATCTATTTTAAATATGAATTACAATCAAAAGTGTTTAAAATGCTGCATGAACATCTTCAACCGAATGGCTACCTTATATTCGGGATGCACGAAAGCATGTTGGGCGAAATAGCCAACAAATTCGAAAGAAGGGGCAATTTTTACAAGAAAAAATTTTAATTCATTAAAAGTTCCCGAAATGAGTAAATATGAACTTGGAATTGTTGATACGAGAAATATTTTAAAGGCCATCCAGGACCATTATGATTATAATTTCAGAAATTATGCCCTAACCTTCTTTAAGCGAAGATTAGAGTACATCATAAAAAAATATAACCTGCAATCGGCAGACAATCTGATAGGGAAACTCATCAATGACGGCTCGTTTTTCCAGTTATTTCTGAAGGAAATATGCATTGAAAATACCGAGATGTTTAGAGATCCCTCATTGTGGCGTTTTTTAATGGATAATTTTTTAACACCGCTCATTCAAAAAAGTGCTTCCTATAAGATCTGGTTTCCCGAAGTAAGCTCGGGAGAAGAATTATATTCACTGGTGATTCTTCTCACCGAACTTAATCTTCTGGATTACGTAGAAATTCATGCCAGTAGTATCAGTGAAATCAGAATGGATAATGTAAAACAGGGTATTTTTGATTCGTCCAAAATGGAAGTGAACAAAGCAAATTTTAAACGAATCTTCAGAAATAAGGAATTGAATGAATACTGCACCATGAAAAATGATAAGGGTTATATCAGTTCAGCGTTACTGGAGAATGTCAAATTTTTCAGTCAAAATGCTATCTTTGACCAGCATCCCAAGGGTATAAAGCTTATCATGTGGAGAAACCAGAAGCTGTATTACAATCAGATCCTGGAAGAACGTCTGCTGAAAGCGATGAATGGGTGTTTGGTCCCGGGAGGCCATTTGATCATCGGGCTGAATGAAAGGATAGACTACTGGAATTCTGACAAAGATTTTGTTTTAGTTGGCAAGAATGATAGTGTATACAAAAAAAAGTTATCATAGATGTATCAGGCTGTTATCATAGGAGGATCGGCGGGAAGTTTCAGGGTAATCACAAGCATTCTGAATGCTTTGCCCGGGGGTTATCCCATGCCCTTGTTATTAAACCTGCACAGGCTTAAGCATGTCCGGTCCGGTTTCATGGAAGCATTGTCAATTAAATCAAAAATACCGGTAATTGAACCCTATGACAAAGATTCTATAAAACCTGGTGTTGCCTATCTGGCCCCATCCAATTACCACATGTACCTGGAATTGAACAAGAAAATAGCCCTTTCTACAGAGGAAACCGTCAACCATTCCCGGCCTTCGATCGATTTATCTTTTGAAACTGCCGCGCATACATATCACCGGAACCTTATCGGCATAATTCTCTCGGGTGCCAATAAAGACGGTGCCTGGGGCCTGAAAAAAATAAAGGAGGCCGGGGGAACGGCGATTGTTCAGGACCCGGAAGAATGTGAAGTGTCAACAATGTCCCGGGCTGCTTTAGATGCAACTGAGGTAAATTATATATACAGTACAGATCAAATAATCGATTTTTTACAAAAAATAAGGCGATGATTTGGAATAAAGTAATAAAATCTCCGAAAATACTGGCTTTTTCATCTTTTTTTATCATACTGCTCTTGTCTTTTATACTGTTTGGTAAGCTGATAAACATAGGCCGGTCCATTGAGGCGGATATTTCCACGGGAGGAGCATATCTGCTTGTCGCATTAATTGTGATATTAAGCCTTCTCAACCTGTGGCTGGTTATGCAACTCACCGCCGAATCAAAAACAAAAGAGGAATATCTCCAAAAAACAACGGATAGTCAGAAGGATGAAATTGATGAAGCGGAAGCCTCAGCTTCCAATGAGGGCTCACGGGAAGAGGAGCAGATAGATATTGAAGAGATGGAAAAGAAACTTATTCCCTCTGGCGACAAAAACATGGATACCGGGCAATTGACTGAAAGCATACTTGTCAACATAGCCAATGTTTTTGACATTGTTCAGGGTTTGTTCTATGTAAGGAAAAACAACTCCGATACCTTCACAATTTCAGGCAAATTTGCCTATTACGGAGAAGAAGAGCCTAAGGATTTTGAACTGGGCGTTGCTTTAACCGGACAAGCCGCAAAGAATCAAAAAGTACTCAATCTTACAAAAATCCCGGAAAATTATATTATTGTGCTTTCCGGTCTGGGTGAGGGCTCACCAAATGGTTTGCTGATTGTGCCGGTAGTAAATAATGAAAAAACTATAGGCTTGATTGAACTGGCCTCATTCAAATATTTCGATAAAAGAAGTGAAGAAATTTTTGTACAGCTTTCGGAAAAAATTGGGAAAAGGTTATCCGAAACCATTTAAAACATATGCATTTGCCGTATGAATCAAGATAATAATTCCATAACCATCACCAAAAATGATATTATCACCGGAGTAGCCGCTTCTTTGGCGCTGGTGCTGGCTGCATGGATCATTGATATTTCGTCCAGCAATCTCTCCTTTGGATTTTCAGCGATAGGAAAAATCCATTCTAATAATCCCGTTCACTGGTTTATTGATGCCATACCTGTTATCGTTGGAGTAATCATATATATATATTACAGAAAGCGGGAGAGGGAAGTGGAGTTGTTCGAGGAAATCATACATGAGAGAGATCTCGATATTGACAGGAATGCCACATTTGCAAAGAAAATCGGGGAGGGGCAATATGATGCTGACTTCGAAATAAAGGATGAAAACGACGTTCTGGGCAAATCCCTGTTGAGGATGCGTGATAACCTGCTGGAAGGTCATAAGAAGGAAAAGGAAAGAAACTGGATCGCAGAAGGCAAGGACATTATATCCGATATCCTGAGAACACACAACAAAATTGACGAGCTGGCCTATGATGTAATAGTAAAACTGATCAACTACGTTAATATCGTCCAGGGGGCCCTTTATATTTATAATGAAGAAGAAAAAAAGCTGGTCAATGTGGCCACTTATGCTTATAACCGGAAACGTTTCATCAACCAGGAATTTCAGATTGGCGAAGGATTGATCGGTGAATGTGCCTACGAGATGGACTATATTTACAGAACCGAGATCCCGGAAGATTATGCCACCATCACCTCAGGCATACTGGGTGACAAAAGGCCAGGCAGTCTCCTTATCGTACCCCTGAACACCGACGAAAAATTACAGGGGGTAATCGAATTTGCAGATATCAGAGAAGAGATACCCCAACTGACCATAGACTTTTTAAGAGAGCTGGCTGAAATCATTGCCCGCACCATATATAACCTGAAGATGAACCAGAAAACAGAGCGGCTGCTTCAGGAATCTCAGCAAATGACGCAGGAGTTGAAAGAGAACGAAGAGGAACTCCGGCAAAATGCAGAAGAAATGCGGGCTACACAGGATGAGCTGGAGAAATCCAACAAGGAACTGGAAGCCCAGGTTAAGAAGGTAGAAAACGCCCAGAACCGGATGCAGGCATTGCTTGAAAATGCCTCGGAAGTGATATCCATATATGATGAAAAGCTTAACCTGAAATACCAGAGCCCCAATGTAGAGAAGATATTGGGTTATACGCAGGAAGAGATGCGTGAAGGCGAAGACATGAACCGGCTTACTCCCAAAGGGGAAGCCGCCATGAAGGAAATGTTCAAAAAACTCAAGCAGGAGCCTGGTCAGTCACAAACCATTCAATACACCTACATTAAAAAGGACGGTAAAAAGATATACCTGGAAACCACGGGCAGAAATTTAATGGACGACCCGGCAATCAACGGCATTATTCTTAACTCAAGGGATGTTACCGAGAGAAAGCGCGCAGAGAAAGAAGAACGCATGAAAAGTAAAATGCAGTCCCTGTCGGAAAACAGTCCCGACCTGATACTGCGCCTGAATACACATGGTCAGTTTTTCTATGCCAATCCGGTATCGCAGGATTATCTGGGCTTGCATCCTCAGGAACTAATCAACACGAGGATTATTGACCTGGAGCTGGAAGAAACAATGGCCGGATTTTTCCAGGATTCCATACAAAAGATCAAACAGCAGAACAATCATTTGACCAAGGAGATCACCATTCCGACGGCCAATTTGGGCGAGCGAATTATGAACTTTAAAAGTATACCCGAATACAATGAGAATGAACTGGAAACCGTGCTTTTTGTAGGCCACGATATTACCGAGGCCAAACGCATTGAAATGGAAATTCAGGAAAAAAACAAAAAGATCACCGAAAGCATCAATTATGCGCAACGAATACAGTCATCCATACTCCCTGACACCAATATCATCCGGGAACACCTCCCCAAATCATTTATATTCTATGAACCCAGAGATGTGGTGAGCGGAGATTTTCCCTGGTTTGTTAAAAATGAAGACATCATCTTTATAGCGGCAGTAGACTGCACAGGACATGGTGTACCTGGCGCCTTGCTTTCATTTATCGGATATTTCCAGTTAAACAACATTGTAGATCATGATAAAAACTATACGGCAGCCCAGGTACTTGATAAGCTTCACTACGGAGTGAGAAGTACACTCAAACAGGAACGCTTCGATGCGGAAGCAAGAGATGGTATGGACATTGCCCTTTGCCGGATAGATAAGAAAAATAACGAGCTGCAGTATGCCGGGGCACACAGGCCGCTTTACCTGCTCAGAGATGGCGAACTTACCCAATATAAAGGCAACCGGAAAGCCATTGGCGGTATACCCCACAGAAAAAAAGCGGAAAAAGACTTTGTAAATCATGTAATCGATATACAGGAAAAAGACAAAATCTTCTTCTTCACCGATGGATTGCCTGATCAAATCGGAGGACCCGATAAACGGAAATATACTCCTAAAAAAATAAGAGAAAATATACTGGAAAATAAAGACTTATCTATGCAACAGTTCAATAGCTTTATCTCAGATGCTTATAAGAAATGGAAACAAGATAACAAGCAAATAGATGATGTACTGATGATTGGAATAGAATTTTAGATTATATTATTATTTTTATGATGTTTTATGTTTAATTAAACTCATTTTATTTTATGGACAAACATAATGTTAAAGGCTTTCTTGAATTTGTATACGATTTCTATCGTTCGATGAAGGCCCATGAAATCACCCTGGTATATGAAGGTGAGATTACTCACCAGATAACCAAGGCTTTTACCTCCCTGACGGAATCCAACATGGCCAAAGAGGATGAATCCAACACGGTTCAAAAGAAGGTCTTTCATGTAATGGTCGAATGTTTACAAAACATCAGTAAACATGCAGACACTTTTGGCTCCGACGAGTATCTTTTTGCCGGCAGAGGCATCTTTATGGTCAGTAAAGGAACCGAGGATTATCATGTGACTACAGGTAATGTTATCGAGAACAGAAAAATCGAGGAATTAACAGAAATGCTCGAAGAAATTAACAGCCTTGACAAAGAAGGCCTGAAACAGCTTTATAAGAAGCAGATGCGGGAAGGACGCTTGTCCGACAAAGGTGGCGCAGGCCTTGGATTTATTGATATTGTCAGGAAAACTGGGAATAAACTGGAGTATCATTTTCTGCCCATTGATGAAACAAATTCTTTTTTTCTTCTTTCTTCATCAGTTACTAGAATCAACGAATAAAAAAACATAAGTGTCATGGAAGTTATTAAAATAAAAGGAACCGACGATACCCCAAGCATTGTTTTGGACAAAGACAACGAAATTTTTGAAATATCCGGCAGGTCGCTTCCGGAAGATGTGTCCACATTCTATGAGCCTATATTGAACTGGCTGGATGAATATGCTGAAGATCCCAATTCCAAAACCGTTTTTTCTTTTAAACTGGTATATTTCAATACAGCATCTTCAAAACTGCTCCTGGACATATTGATGAAACTGGAAGAGTTGCACGAAAACGGAAACGAGGTGCTCATCAAATGGTATTATCCGGAAGACGATGAAGACATGCAGGAAGCAGGCGAAGAATACGCTGATATCGTGGATATTCCGTTTGAACAGATAAGTTACGTATTATAATTAATAAGATCAGCTATAACAAATGAGTGAAGAGATTCTAAAGGCATTAATGCAATTATTTGCCATCATTGCCAAGCAGGATGATGGGGTGGAGACCAATGAGCGTGAATATGTGCTGAATTTTTTAACACAACAGCTCAATGACGAAGCCATTAATGAATACATTGCATTATTTGATAAAAAGGCAGGGTTCACGGGTGACTCATCCAACGGAAAAAAGGGGGAAAGAAAACTCACATCCGTAAAAGATTCAGTGAGAATCCTCGGATTGTGCAAAAAGATCAACAAAACCCTTACTCAAAAGCAAAAGGTTATTGTTCTGGTACGGTTGTTCGAGTTGGTCAATGCCGACAAAAAATTCTCTGAACAGCGCATGGCCATTATTAATACGGTGGCCGAGGTATTTAAGATCAACAAGGAAGAATACAGCAGCATTGAAACCTATGTCATAAACGATGACGTGGATAAGCTGGACAACCCAAACATATTGATCATCAATGATAAGGAAAGTCAATGCACGGAATGCAAGCACATTCAATCCGAAGCGCTTGAAGGCAATATATTTATCCTGCACATCCGAAGCGTTGATCTTTATTTTCTCCGATATACCGGTGAAGAAGAGCTGTATCTGAATGGTCTTCCCCTAAACAACAGGAGAATCTATCTTTTTGCTCATGGCGGATCCATTAAGCTTCCGAAAGGAAAGCCCATATATTACAGCGATGTTGTAGCCCATTACCTTGCAGATAAAACCTCACTGAAACTGTCTTATGTTGCCGAAAACATAGAATATCAGTTTGACAACGGGGCGATTGGTCTGAGAAACATTAACTTCTCGGAAAACCAGGGCAGGCTGGTGGGCATCATGGGAGCGAGCGGTGCAGGAAAGACAACGCTGCTCAATGTTATGGTTGGAATCAACCGCCCTACCAGCGGTGAGATCCGGTTAAACGGCATCAACCTTCACGAAGAAGAAGAAAAGCTGAAGGGCGTAATTGGTTATATCCCCCAGGATGACCTGCTTATAGAGGAGCTGACCGTTTTTCAGAATCTTTACTATAATGCCAGGCTGGTTTTCAATGACAAAAGTGAGGAAGAGATAAAGGAGCTCGTTAATAAAACGTTAGGCAACCTGGGACTTTCAGATATCAAACACCTTAAAGTCGGGTCTCCATTAAATAAACTGATTAGCGGGGGACAAAGAAAAAGGCTTAACATCGCGCTGGAACTGATCCGGGAACCGGCTGTCCTGTTTGTTGATGAGCCTACTTCCGGATTATCCTCCAGGGATTCCGAGAATGTGATGGACCTGCTCAGGGAATTGACCCTGAAAGGAAAGCTTATTTTTGTAGTGATTCACCAGCCTTCTTCCGAAATCTATAAAATGTTCGACAACATGATCATTTTGGATGAAGGTGGATATATGGTGTATTACGGTAATCCTGTGGAAAGTGTTATATACTTCAAGACGATGGATGCCCAGGTCAACAGTGACGTGGGCGAATGCCCAACCTGCGGTAATGTCAATCCCGAGCTAATTTTCAATATTATGGAAGCCCGGGTGGTGGATGAGTACGGACAATATACCGATACACGCAAAATACCGCCGAAAAAGTGGGAAGAAAAACTCCACAACAATGTAAAAATAGAAAAAGCTCCTGAAGTTGAAGAAAAGCCGCCTTCGAGCACAAATCTTCCTTCCTGGCTGACCCAGTTCAAAATCTATACGATCAGGGATTTTCTTTCCAAGATCAGCAACAAACAATATGTGGCGCTCAACTTGCTGGAAGCCCCTGTTCTGGCCTTTATTCTTTCCTATATCATCCGGTATATCCCCGACCCCAGCTCCAATGATTACATCTTCAGGCTTAATGAAAATATCCCCATTTTCATTTTCATGGCCATTATTGTGGCTCTGTTTCTCGGTTTAACCGTCAGCGCCGAAGAAATATTCCGCGACCGGAAAATACTCAGCAGGGAACAGTTCCTGAATCTGAGCAAATCCAGTTACCTTTCTTCGAAGGTGCTCATATTAATTCTTATATCAGCCATTCAGTCTTTTCTGTTTGTTATTATAGCCAACAGCATCCTGGAAATAAAAGGTATGTATTTCGAATATTGGTTTGTGCTTTTCATTACAGCAGTATGTGCCAATATGCTGGGTCTGAATATATCGGCAAGCTTCAACTCTGCAGTTACCATCTATATCATCATCCCCCTGCTCATGATCCCTATGATGATTCTAAGCGGAGCCATGTTTCCCTTTGACAAGCTGAACCGTTCTATCAGCAGCATAGAAAAGGTGCCCATGATTGCCGAAATAATGCCAACCAAATGGTCGTATGAGGCTCTGATGGTGAACCAATACAAAAACAATGATTTTGAACAATATTTCTTCAATCTTAAGAAACAGGAAAGCCAGGCCGACTTTAAACAGGTATACTATATACCCGAGATCGAAAAAAGCCTGGAATATGTTGAAAACCATCTTAACAACAGTGACCCGGAAAACAAGGAAAAATTCAGGAATGAGCTGGATCTGCTGCGCAACGAACTGGGAAAAGAAGCGGAAAAAACCGGCATCAGCTTCCAGTCAGTCAGCCGCTTGAAAGCCGACAGCATTGACCGGGAGACCGTTGCGGATGTCAAGGACTTTATCGGAGCGCTCGGGGAATATTATCAGGAGGAATTCAATTCGGCCAATAGAAAACTGGATAACATCAGGAATTATCTTACGGAAAATAAACCCAAAGTTTACAGGAGAAAAAAAGACCACCACTTTAACGAAAGCGTTTCCGATCAGGTGAAAAAAGTTTTTGAAAAGAACAAAATCATCCGGTACAAGGACGAACTCATTCAGCATATCGATCCGGTATATAATGACCCGGACGCGGATGGATATTTCAACTTCAGGGCCCATTTCTTTGCCCCAAGGAAGCATTTTATGGGCAATTTTTTCAGCACTTACTGGTTCAATATAAGTATCATTGTAATGATGGCTGTTGTCCTGTATGCGGCACTTTACTACAATTTATTGCATAAACTTATTAATTTACCACAAAAAGTGAAACTGAAACAATTAATCTTTCGTAACAATTAATACTTTTAAAATTTAAATAATAATAATTATTTTTGTAAAAATCATCCAATGATCAACATGCGTTTAAAATATTTTGTATATATATTCATTGCCTTTTTTGTCTTAATCTCCTGCAGATCTTCCAATGACGAAAATTCAGATGAATTGCAGGTTCCCGATTCCGTGGCCAACAAAGGGACGTTGGAAATTTCTGATGAGGCAATGGAGAATGTGACCCAGAACATTTCTTCTCATATTGAGACGGCAGCACTGATAAAGGATCTGAATGTACCCTTCACGAAGGAACATTTGGCTTCAACAGATGTGGACGATTTCAATACCCAGTTTGACCAGGCCTTGCTGCTCGGTGTTTACGGAGCCGATCTAGGTTATATGAATATGTACGGCAAAACTTCGGTTTCTTTGGATTATCTGAGGTCCATAAGGAAACTGGCCAATAGCTTGAATGTCGGACAGTTTTTTAATTTCAGTACCCTTCAGAGGCTGGCCAAAAACGACGAAAACGTGGACTCTCTGATGTATATATCTCAGCGGAATTTCAATCAGATGGACCAGTATCTCAGGGAAAACAACCGGAGTAATCTTAGCACACTGATGATTGCAGGGGGATGGATAGAAGGGCTGTACCTGTCAGGCAAAGTTTATCAGAACCGGCCCGACCCCAAGCTCAGGGAAGCCATCGGGGAACAGAAAATCATTCTGGGCGATCTTATGATACTGCTGAAAAATTTTGAAAATAATTCAGATTTTTCCACTTTGATTGACGACTTTGAACGGTTGAATGCGCTTTATGACGACGTTAACATTACCATTGAAAAGGGTGAGCCGAAAAAAGAAGTGGTAGACGGACGCCTGGTTATCCAGCAGACTGAGGAAAGCGTCGTCAAAGTTTCCGATGAATTGCTGGATGAAATCATCAATGAATCTGTTGAAATAAGAAACAATCTAATCAATCAATAATAATACATTAAGTTAAATATATGAAGAGGTTTTACATCATTATAATCTTATCCATATTTACACTGGGTAGTTTGAATTCCATTCAGGCTCAGACAGGAGAAGAGCTTGTAGATATGTGCACGGAATTAGCCGAGGAAGAGACCAAATACCTGAAAGATTTCACGGTCAAACTCAGCGAGGCTTCTGCCGGGGAAGATCCTCCTTCTCAAAAGAAATCGCTGATGTTAAAGAAAAACAACCAGTATAGATTCACCATCTGTAGTTCAAAAGATTTTTCCGGACGGGGCATACTGAAAATATACAGCAACGATAAATTATTGGCTTCTAATTATGTAGAAGATACAGGCGAGATATACCCCAGCGTGGATGTAAAAATAAAGAAAACCGGTCCCTATCACATCTGGGTTGAATTTGAAGACGGAAAAGAAGGATTGGCTGTAGTGGTGCTTTCGTTTGTGGAGAAATTGTAATCAGTTTATATATTGAATAAAAGCTAATGCTGCAATAAAAAGGAAAAGCACCATATTACCGAAAACACCTGAACGCACCGAATGAATGTAACCGGCCAGGAGAAAAGAAATGGGCAATGCGACAAAATACAGCAGTTCTACCGATATTTGGTTGCTTAAAATAAATAACACCACACTGCCGGCAAACATCCACCACAGTATTTCATAATATTTTCTCACGTATATCTTAAGTTTGGGAAACCTGCCCAGGAGGGAAAAGCTTCCTAAGATCACCAGCAACGCCATCAACCCATAAAACACGTAATAAGAAAGGCCATAATACTTAACGGTAACCTGGTTCAGGTAACTCTGTTTGATGGTATCCACCAAACCCTCAATGGTGAGGGTGTCGGAAACGTAATAGGAAGCAAAAAGGAACAGCAGGGGAAAGGCAAACCCGAGTATGGGAACGAACCACTCCCTCAGGCTGAAACTTCTGAGTATGAAGAGGGATATCCAGATAAGTAAAAAGAAATACACCGCATGGATATAAAAAAGCCCGGCTATGGCTACCCAGAAACCCGCCATGAATAGACGGTTCAGTATATACCGTTTTTTGTACCCGGAAAATAACTGATCGAGCATAATAAACACAAACAAGCCGGACAATAATCCGGGATTGAGCCGTTGCAACTGAATAAAACTACTGGCTATAAACAGATAAAATGCAACATGCAAATAGGTTTGTGTGGAAATGAACATGTATCGATGGTTGAATCTCAGCACAAGTACCCCCTGAATAAGAAGAATGGAAAAGGCAATGATCAGGTTCAGCAGGATATTTTCCCCAATTGCCCGGGTTACCAGTTGATACAAGGGCATCTTCACTTCATCAAAATGAAACTTTGATATCTCCGGATTACTGAAAGAAGACCACCACAAAAGAGAGGTAGCTATGATAATAAATATGAGTATGCCCGGTGATCGGGTTTTTGCTATTCTAAGGAGCATTGGCCTGGTTCGTTCTGCGTTTTATAATTGGTTTGTTATTCTATCATAATGTCGCCCACGACTTTGGTTTTGCG
>JBNJFN010000036.1:0-1295 GCA_051746885.1 Bacteroidota bacterium
AAGATGGAGCGGATAAAAGTAGAAGGAAAACAATACCAGGTAGACATGCAGAAAGAAGAGCAAATCGAAGTAAATCTTATTGAAGAAGTTATTGAATGCAATTCAGTAGAAACATAATATTATGAACGATATTTATCAAAAAACAACCAGGTCTGTTTCCTTCGTGATTAAAGTAGGGGGTGTAACGCAGGATATAACTGCAGATACAGTCGATTTAACGGTATACATTCCCCAATCAGGAACAGTATTCACTAAAGAAGGAGATGTATCAGCAGGCGACGGCATTGTTACGTTCGACTTTACGACTGAGGACACAAATATAAAACCTGGTAGCTATAGCTACGAAATTCGCTGGACACTTTCAAATGGCGAATCGCACGTGATAAGATCTTCTTCTTTCAAAATGATCAAAAGTTATACAACATAAAAACATACATCGAACAATGATCATAGAACTAACAAAAAATATGGATATTCCTTTTAATCAAATACTCTCTGCCATGGCTGTTTTTCTCAGTATTCAGCAGTGGAGTCACCTGGGAATTGTAGCCGGCTCTATTCTGTCTATCATTCTCAGCGTGTACTGGATTACAAAATATGTAGATGAGTTTATTCTCAGAAAAAAGAAAAAAAAGAAAGGCAAATGAAACAACTAAAATACCTTATCATCCATTGTGCTGACACGCCCCCAAACATGGAGGTAACAGCCGAAATGATACGCCGCTGGCACATGGATCCCCAGCCCGGCGGAAGGGGTTGGAGCCGCCCGGGGTATGCAGACCTGATCAGGAGAGATGGCATCATAGAAAACCTGGTCGAGTATGATGAAGACAAGTGGGTTCAGAACAACGAGATCACCTGGGGCGCGAAAGGATTCAACGGCGTCAGCCGACACATCTGCCTGGCAGGGGGAAAAGACGAAAACGGAAAATCGCTGCCAACTGGCGATTTCGACCGTATGCTAACCCCCGAACAGTTCATCCGGCTTAGGCATTACGTGCACGAATTTATCATCAATCACCCGGAATGTCAGGTGTTAGGACATTACGCGGTACACGATTACAAAACATGCCCGGGATTCAATGTACCAAAATTTTTACGGTTCATTGATGTACCGGAAATTTATATTTATGATATCAAAAACCAAAAACCATGACAAATTTACTAATCGGATTATTATTAGGCGTTATCATCTACCTGTTATCACAATTCAACAAGGCAGATGAAGAAAACTTTCTCGACTTCATCGTTGTGAAAGAGAACTATCTAACGGGAGTGCTGAACCTCTTAACAGG
>JBNJFN010000036.1:1395-16239 GCA_051746885.1 Bacteroidota bacterium
AATATATGTCCCTATCCATCTCCACATCACCAAACGCAGTAGCCCGAACAGGCGACGGCGTAGAATTTAAAATCCACACCACAGACAGCACTGCGGATTTCTACTACATCTGCGTGAAGGTATATGTAGATGATAACCGCGACGGATCATACACACAGGTAGGGGCAGAACTAAAGAAACCGGTTGACAGCAACGGCGATGCCGTGTTCGACATTGCCGAACTCCTTAAAAAAGAAGTCTCAGATCATTTCGATAACTACAGATCTTCATCTGCAATCAACCCTTCGCACAATTACGACTATGTAAGAAAATACAAGATCGAATATTTCGAACGCTCCGGATCTGCTCAAACAGCAGGAACATCTTCAGAATCTTCAGTAAAATATGCCCTGCAGGGCGGCCTGTCACGTGCCAAAAAAGCATACTACGAAGAACAGGGCGGCAGCTGGTACACAGATCTGCAAAATGTAATGTTCCTGACCAACGCCCCCAGGCTCCGCAAAACAGTCTCATTCCTGCAGACATACAACTATCATTTCTTATACTTCATGCCACTGACTTCCGACACCTGGCACTTTCATGTCAGGGTGTACAGCAGCGCAGGGGTTTATGCCGGTTATCACGTATTAACCAATGCAGACCAGTACGAAGTGGCAATCCTAAGCGCGAAATACAGCATATTGAAAGCAAACATCTCCGGGCTGCCAGATGAAGATACAGTTGATTATTACGTGTGCTGGGTAGAAAACGACGGCGGCACAAAGTCAACCGAGAAAGTGATCTTCCGATACGACAACGAATACCACGAGCACGAGAGATACTATGCTTTCAACAATACTTATGGTCTGCTCGAAGCAATCTACACAAGCGGCTTATACCAGGAAGAAACAAGTTACAATCAAACACGCTTCCTGAACGAAGACGATGAGCGAAGCCTGCAGGATGTCTATGGCGAACCAACCATGAATGTGAATTCCGGATACGTTGAAAAAGAATGGCTTAACTATTTCAAAGAAATCTTCCTTTCACACCATCTCTATGAGCTGTTTGAAAATTACATACAAAAGATCATCCTTGAGAAGCCCAAACTGCCAAAGCCAAAAAGCAATATACATATCTACCAGGTAGGTTTTGAATACCGTTACGATGATGAACGCAACACAGACAAGCTCGGCAACGAAGACACGGATATTAACACACTTGATTATTACGACGAAACATTCTACTTCGATACCCAGGCAACCACCCTGGACCTGACAATCAATACCACGTCAGGGTTCAAGATCAAGTTCGGCGATGGAAACGAAGAAACCTATTCGTCCGGAGAACAAACCCTCTCACATACCTATGCAGACGGCACAGAAAAGCAGGTACAAATCATCTGCGATTCTGCCCTCACGGAAATAACCAAGCTGGTTATAGACGATCAAACCGTAACAGGCACCAGGGATCTTTCCGATCTCACGGCGTTAACCTTCTTAACCCTCACAGGTAACCCCACCACCCGCGCATCCATAACCGTGAGCGACTTCTCCGTGTTCACCGGCATCACACGCATCGACGTGCAGCATACCGATTTTACGAGCAGAACTTTATCACAGTTTGAAGGCTTGAACAGTCTTACACATCTTAATTTACGAAATTGCAACATCACTGGAAGCTATGATCGAGCGGCAAACATAAACGACATCGCAATATATCTGAACATTTCAGACACTTCTGTAAATACAGTGACTTATGGCCCAATGCCCTCAAAAGACGGTGCAGAATATCAGCTGCAAAACCTTACAGGCATGGATGCCACAGAAGTAAGCGATATCTTAAAAAGTTATGCGAGTGCGGACACAAGATCAAACTGTGAGATCAATTTACAAGGATGTAACGGAGGATCTATTTTCTATACAGACCTTACAACTGACGGCAAATCTGCTTACGATGACCTTCTAAATAAACATGACTGGATAATAATACTGGATAATAATATTGGATAATAATACTTGATACATAATGTTGAAGATATATATTAACAATACGCGAATAAAATTATTTGAAAATACGGCTATATCTCTCAATTTGAACAGCCAGGTTTTCACAAAAATAACAGCTTACTCTTTCCCTTTTAAAGTTCCAAGAAAAGAAAATACTGGTGCTTTAGGGCATTTATATAATTTGGGAAATACAAAACAGAATACAGGGGAAGACTGTTTCATCGAACACGGTCCTTTATATATAGAAGGCAGGGTGTATATCAGAAACATAACGAAGGATTCTGTGGAATTAAACTTTATCCAGGAACCCATTAAAAATTTTTTCGAGCAGATTAAAACAACAAAAATTAATGACATTGAATACAAAGAAGATCTGCCTTCAGAGTCAAATAGGTTGAACTATTATAACGATCCGCCGGATGCAAGCGGAGATCACAATTATAATTTTGCATTTGCCCCGGTAGATATTACTTCTGACCCTGTTTTAAATTTCCTGGAAAGTGAACTTTCACTGACCCCCCAAGCTGTAATATGCAACTACCGACAAAAAATATATGAGTCAGATGATCCTGCTGAAAATTATGATGAAATAATTAGATATAATATTACCGAATTCCATAATGGATATACAGGCGGGAGTAGAACAGAAGAAGACAATCATGATAGTGACGACATGATATATTCTATACAGTCCCCACTTATGCCTTTTTGGCGGCTAAAATTTGTAGCTCAAAAAATAGCAGAACATTTAGAATTTAACATCGCCGAAAATTGTATAAAAGATGAGCCCCTTTTTAATAACATGTTAATATTTGCAATGCACGACATGATACTTAATACGGGTGTAATATCCGACTACGGACAAAAAGCCTCTTTTAAATATCTGCCGGGCATAACAATCAAGGAGTTTTTCGAAAGACTGGAAAAAGACCTGAACATCATCACTTTATTTGATTTTATTACACAAACAATTTCATTCAAACAAAAAAAAGACATAATTACATCAAACAATCAAGAAGATTGGAATTATCCTTATAGAATAAAAAATTCTCAACTGATAGAAGAAGAGAACTTTAAATATACATTCGAGGAACTTGGAGCTGAGATAAAATTTGCAAAGGAAGCAGGAGTATTTAATGATTATGAAACAGGAACAGATAACCAAAAGGATAAACCAATAAAAAGCACAAGTTTACCAAGCCAGGTAGAAGCCAAAAGCGAAAGAAGCAATAATTATTATCTCCAGGGCTGGTACACTTATGAAACAGACAAGCCATCAACTATTTATAAAACTGTATATGCAAAATATGATATTCCTCATGCCATCATAGAGCCAAACGGGCCATTGATAGATGAAAGAGGTCAGCGCCATGATTATATCCCGGAAGATCAACCCTTAAGATTTTTAATTTATAATTATGGATATGATAATAAAGATCGCCGAGCTTACTGGGGCTCGGAACCACCACTTGATTCTGAAAGTTATACCGGAGAATCCTATAACTTTGGCCATTACCGGTTTTATGACGGTAACGAAAGTTTAGATGCAGAAGATGGATCTTATACAGCTCTGCATGAAAACTTTTTCAAAGATGAGTTAACCTGGAGATCAACATTAAAAAGAAAAGTTGAGCTATCAATTCAAATACCTTTAAGTAAATTACAGAATTTTGATTTTACAAAAAAACGTTATATCGGTGGAGATAAGTTTCTTTTCAAAACGATCGCGCTAAAACTCACAAACGACAAACTGGAGGTGGATAAGATAACAGCCTTCACAGTGTCGTGATTTTAAAAGTCTTCACCGAACAGATCCATTTCAGTATCAACATCCTCCTGGAGCACATGCGCATATATCATTGTATCTCTTATATTCGAATGCCCAAGAAGTTTTTGTAATGCCCCTATATTCTTTGTTTTTCTCAGAAAATTAGTCGCAAAAGTATGCCGGCCGGAATGAAAACTTACATCCTTATCAATACCAGATCCTTTGATGGCATTCTTCAATATACGATTCGTTACCTGGTCGGAATAACAGTCAAAAATCTTTCCCTGTATCTTGTGTTCCCCCGCATCTTTTATGAGCTCTTTGGCTGCAGGAATAAGCTTCAATCTTATCAGTTTCGACTTCTGTTTAACGGGCTTATACACCAGCTTATCCCCTATAATATGATCATGCGAAACTACCTTAACGTCCGATATCCTTTGCCCTGTAAAACATGACCATAAATATTGCCGTACCACTTTGGTTTGATTTTCAGAATACCGTCCTTTCCTATACAGATCCAATATAGTTTGAAGTTCATTTGGCAGCAGATACATCCGTTCTGTCTGGCTGCCTTTAATTTGTATACCGTTGAACGGGTGTTTCGTGATGATCTCCTCTTTGACAGCTATTGTCAAATAACCTTTGATAATTCCCAGGTGTTTCCGGATCGTGTTCGCGCTATTTTTGCGCTTATTCTTCATATACTTTTGATAGTCCTCAATCCACTTTGTTGTAATCTGCGAGAACATCAGCGACTTTTTATATTTTTTCAGGTTATTCAGCACGGTCTTATGTTGCTTCACAGAATTGTCAGCCAGCAGCCCCTTCTGATCGTTCAGTTTGCGCTCATAAAAATCGTAAAAATCAATGTAGGAAGTTGGCGTTTTGTATTCCTCCCGGAGCAGCTCAGGAGTAAGCTCTTTATTTTGCAGGCGATAACGAACAAACACATTGTTCACCCGGGCCCTGCAATTATCAATAACCAGGTTATCATCCTTCGCCTTTTTCGAGGATCCCTTTACCCTTTTCTTTTCATCATTCCACAGCTCCGGCCTCACAGATATCCCCGTGTTAAACTTCACCTTCTGCCGGTGCACATGCGTAACAACATAGACGGCACAGGTGCCATCCTGTTTTTTATATTTATCGTTCAACCAAACACTTACAGAAGCCATATTTATTTAGTCGATTTTAGTACCACAAAAACAAATTTTAACCACAATTTTCCAAAATTATATTTCATCAAACGATTACCTGGCGGGATAAAAAGAAAGGCCGCATCTGCATTAGCGGCCTTTGGTGGAGCCACCTGCAACCCTCCCCTTTTACACAACATTCTATTTATCAATATACTAAACATTATACTCTCTGTTAATTTGAACTACATTTGGACTACACCCGGGAACTCTCAAAAAAACCCCGCCAATTTTTTTGACGGGGCCCCAGCCTAAACCGTTCCCCAACGATTAACAGGCGGGTATTAGCTCGATATTATATTCGAGCTTGGGCGCTTACCTGTTTTAATATAATAAGCCAGGACATGCGCGTTCTTCTCAGCGCTTTTCATAGTAAACATGTTCCCTGTAATACAGTTTACGGACAATTCAAAACTGCCATTTTCCAGTTCAGTTTTTGTTACTTTATATCCAAAGTTGGCATCGTTCATTTGAGGGTAGTATGTTTGTATAACATAATCTGTAACATTTTGAAGTTTCATAGAACTGTATTTACCTATAAAACTCTGTGCCCTGCCCCAGGCCTTGTCAATATTACTGCTATCTATTTCAAAAGTGAGCGGGTGATTTTGTGCTTTATTTAAATAAGCCTGCTCCTCGCTTGTTAAATTTGCCGTTGTAACACAACTCGACATGATTAATACTATTGCTAAGAATTGAATGAAATTTTTCATATATTACTCTTTTTATGCGATTAATAATAAATTAAGAACTTTCATTAAAGATATATACTCGTTAAATAAATGACAAATGTTTGTTCCCTTCCGGTTTATTATCTTTATCATGAAACGTACTATGCACTACTCTCATCCAGCTTCTTTCTTTTTATTATCTCTCAGCTGTGATTTTAAAAACTCAACCATCTCCCAGGCCCGTTCTTTCTCCTTTCTGCAATCTTGCAGGGCCGTATTCAATACAGTTAGGTTTTCTTTTTTATAAGGGGCCTGGGGTTCTTCTGCCTGATGAATCTCTTCTTCTCCCTCAATGATTTTTTTATAGTCAACGTTCAAAATTTCAGATAACTTAAGTAGGTTATATAGTTTAATGGTTTTGTTTTCGATTCCAGATTTCAAGGTACTATCATTTATATCCATTTTTTTACAGATATCTTTTAAATCCCAACCCTTCTTTTTTACTATTTTTTTCAGATTTTCATACATCTGATTTCCAGTTAATTCCATCTAAAATATAAATTTTTTATTATTTTAACCCTAAAAAATTAGGATTTGAACATGGATTTTTTTACATTTGTATTACTAATTTATTACATTTTTCATACAAAAACAATACGCAAAAATGAGTAAACCTATTTCAAAGAGAGATTTAAACAGAATCAAGAAAAAATTAAAAAAACCTTATTCCGAAAGAATTGCAGTTAAAGTAGGGAAAAGTGCTTCATTGGTTTATGCGGTTATGAATAATCATAGAGGAGATCACTATGGAATTATTGATGCTGCAATTGAAGATATCAAAGAACAGAAAAAGCGAGAGAAAGAAGAAAAGGAAAAATATAAAAACGAATTAAAAAATATATCATGAGACGCAGACCATTATTAGAGTTTAACGGTAAGGATATTCCTTATGTAGTGGTAGAAGATACCACGTTCATTGCTATACGCCCAATATGTGACGCACTTGGAGTTGATTATCACCGTCAGTATAAGAATATAAAAAAGGATAAAATCTTAAATGGCGTGTTGTCTAAACAGCCAACGCGCGACTCTGAAAGCCGCATGAGAAATTACATCATGTTGCCCGAAAAGTATGTTTATGGGTGGCTATTTAAGATCAACTCTAACATTCCCGCGTTACACGAGTACAAGAAAAAATGTTATGATATACTCTACAACCACTTCCACGGTGAACTTACAAAGCGAAATGACTTACTTAGAAAAAAGGCTATAGCCGAATCTGAAATTCAAAAAATTGAAAAAGAACTGAAAGATTCTTCCGAAAAGTATCAGCGATTAAATCAATTGAAAGGTGAAGTTCTTCGTGTTGGCAAAGAGATGAAAAAAAATGACAACAGCGTAATCAAGAAACAATTAAGTTTATTTAATTAACCCCGTTCCCCAACAATTATTTTAAAACCCGTACAGACGTTGCACTGCAACGTCTCAACAAAAAACAAACTACCATGAAAACAAAATTACCAGCCGGATTAATAGACCAAAACGTTGAAGTATTCGACGTTGACGGTGAACTACACGCAACCCACAACGGGCGGGTATATAAATTTTTAAGCCTGCCAGAAGATATCATCGTGCAGTTTTTCGATTTGCTTATCGATGATGAAGAAGCCAGGAAAGAATTTGAAAAGCATAATATCAAAGACATGGGCTTCATGCTCGAAGAGTACACAAGATGCAACTTCGGCGCATTCGATAACAAGCCGGATTTAAAAAACGGCCGCTTTCATCGTGAATTTTGGGCCTGCCCAAGGCGGGGCAATTGTATTTACAATGAAAAGATATGCCCGAAGATCAAAGCCAGACACGGCGAAATCTCACGCCGCGAAATAGACATTATTAAATTCATTTCAAAAGGATTGTCCGTTAAGCAAATAGCAGACAAGCTTTTTATAAGCGAAAAAACAGCACGCACTCACGTTCAAAACATACACGCCAAAACAGGCTTACATAATAATGCAGGGGTTACCGCCTTTGCGTTCAGAAACAACATAATCAAATAACCATTTATTATGAAAAAGACAGTTTACATTTCGCTGCCTGTTCGCGGGCAGATCGAACACAGCCGCCAGCGCGCGGAATTCATCGAGAATTTTTACGAAAAGCTTGGTTTCAATGTCTATAACCCGCACAAGATAGTAGACAAACTTCGCGAATATTACAAGCGAGAACCCGATAATTCAGAAATCATGAGCGTTCTTTTCGGAACGCTGGGTAAATCAGACATGATGGCCCTCGATGAAAACTGGGCCGCCAGCTGGGGATGTAACATGGAAATAATCTATGCACTACATCACGACGTTGATATAGTGCGGGCGCTATCAGACAAGCGCATCGATTTCAAAAGCAAGTTTGTCAACGAAATAATGAAAACTTACAAGGATAAGAACATCCTTACCCCGGAGCTCGCTCCTGCTTTTTCAATGTATGACAGCTAAGCCATGGAAGAACAAACAAAAATAAACCACAACTTCAACAACAAATTGTTTGAAGAAAACAAGCGCATCAACCGCGAGATTAGAAGAGAGAAAATCTACGCGAGACTTACACTGCTTGCCATCGTGCTTTTCATTGCAATGATTGTAACCCTTATCACATGGCTATAATCAAATACACATACCGCGCAGTATTGTGCATCGGCGTATTGCTGCTTTCATTTATAATGCTAATAATTTACATTCTATGCCTAACAATAAAAACGTAGAAACAAAAAACCATTTTCCTGAAGAAGCACAGACTTCAGCTACGGAGGTACAGACGTTGCAATGCAACGTCTCCACAGCCAAAGGATTCTCCACAGCCAAAAGACAACTACAGGACAAATACACCGAACTACAACGCCGCAATTTTGACGGGTATTTCACCGATCACCTCGAACGGCTCCGGATAAAAATTAACCAGATTGATAACCAACAAAAACAATATGTATGAGCAAAATAGATAACATGATACAGATTTACCATCGCCGCAAAAAGGTATCAGAAGAGACAATCAAAGAATTGAAAAAACTGAATATTGGCGGCATAGTCCTGAATTATCATGAAAAGATGGACACGATGTTACAATGGGTCATCGAAGACCTGAAAGAGATAAGGGAGGCAGATCATGGCAAATAAAATTGAATGGCTACACCTGCCCGGATACACCGCTGAAACATGGAACCCCGTAACCGGTTGCACGAAAGTTTCAGCCGGATGCGGAAACTGCTGGGCAGAGAGAATGAGCAAACGCATGAAAGGGCGTTACGGTTATCCCATCCAGGATCCGTTTAAAGTTACCCTTCACCCAGACAGGATGAACATACCCTTTACCTGGAAAAACCCCAGGATGGTATTTGTCTGCTCCATGGGCGATTTGTTTCATGAAGATGTACCAGACAATGTGATAACCAACCTGTTCAATATAATGGAAGATGAACAGAACCGAAAGCATTTGTTTTTACTGCTAACCAAACGCCCCGAAAGAATGTGGGAGTTATCAGGTCGCTGGGGCCCCGGAGCATTTCCCAACAACTTATGGTTTGGCGTTTCGATAGAAAACCAGGAAACAGCAAACAAAAGAATTCCCTGGTTGCTACGGATCCCTGCAGAGAAAAAGTTTATCAGCGCTGAACCTTTACTGGAAAGGGTCAGCATTAATATGCTTTGGCTGGAAGAAGAACAGAAAGAACCCTTTAGAGATGAATTACTGGAACATACTTTTCTACTCGACGCACAAAAGGAACTCGACTGGGTAATCGTAGGCGGCGAAAGCGGCCCCGGTGCCAGACCCATGCACCCCGACTGGGTGAGATCCATCCGCGACCAATGCGCCCAAACAAATACGCCGTTCTTCTTCAAACAGTGGGGCGCGTGGGCGCCAACGATGAAAAAACAAGAAATAAAAAATTATCTCTACAAAATTATCCGGACACGAAAACGGATGATGGCCCTTAAAAAAAGCAGAAAGATGTACCTGCAGATGGTTCACGATACAGACTTTATACAGGTGCACCTGGACAATAACCATTATTCTTTAATGGGACTGGCAAAGTTTTTTATACGACACCAGCAAAAGATACTTAGAATCATTCCCGGCACAGAAAGCCGGAGCCATCTAAAACTGATGAAAGAATTTTACAGGATCCTTTTTCATTGCTATATGGAAAGGGACGGTACAGACGTTGCACTGCAACGTCTCCAGTCCCCTCAAAAAAGTAAGGCAAAGAAATGAAAAACACCAGGATAACTATAAAATATAATGTCGGTCAATCCGAAACCCGCAAAGCCCTTGAATGGGCTGTGCAAAAAGCTGACCAGTGCGAAAACATCTCTGAGTTAACTGCTGTCTGGAATCAGTTCCTTGCATTACAAAGTACCTGGCAGTTTAGAATGAAGATTGAAATCAAAGCACTCAGCTGGGCGCTGCCAAAAGTTAACCAGGTAGAAACGCTCCAGGAGTTAACTGACGCCTGGAATGAATTCCCCTTGTTACAAGAGAATGAACAGTTCCTAATAAAATGTAAACTAAAGAAAAAAGAAATACTTGCTCATGTCTAACCCTACAGTTGAACAAATACACGACCTGGATATAGCCGATGTGGTCCGCGACTATGCCGGTATTGAATTGAAAAAACAAGGACCAGCATATAAAGGGCTTTGCCCGTTCCACTCGGAGAAAACACCTTCTTTCACCGTCACCCCTGCCCGGGGCATCTTCAAGTGCTTTGGCTGCGGCGAAGGTGGCGACGCCATTTCTTTCGTCATGAAGCACGGGAAGATGTCGTTCATGGAAGCCATCACCGATATAGCAAAGCGGTACAACCTGAAGCCCCCGAGGCAGATGTCTGACAAGGAAAAGGAAAAGTTCGAGCAGGAGCTGAAACAACAGGAAGCCCTGAAGATTGTCAATGAGTTTGCAAAGGACCACTTCATCAGCAACCTGAAAAAACACCAGCCTGGTTACATCAAAGAAAGAATCTCCCCGGAAATGGCAAAAGCTTTTGAAGTGGGTTATGCGCTCGACAGCTGGGATGATCTCAGAAAGGCGGCACAGGAAAAACAGTACAAGGAAAACCTGTTGATTGATGCGGGTTTGCTGGGCAATAAGAACGGAAAGGTATATGACAGGTTTCGCGACAGGATGATCTTCCCCGTGTACGATTACCGAGGCAGGATAATCGGCTTTTCCGGCAGGGACATCACCGGTAATTCGGAGGCGAAATATATCAACTCCCCGGAATCAAAAGTATTCCGGAAAGGCAGGGAGCTGTTCGGACTCTTCCAGTCCCGCAAAACCATTGAGCAGGAAAACCACGCTTACCTGGTGGAAGGGAATACGGATGTTACAACCATGCACGGCATTGGAATAACCAACACGGTGGCTCCGCTGGGCACGGCTTTTACAAAGGAACAGGCAAGATTATTACATCGATTCTGCGAAGGTGCAACCATCATTGGCGATGGCGACCCGGCCGGACAAAAAGCCATGGTGAAAAACGGCCAGATACTGATAGAACAAAAAATGAATGCTTACATCGTTGAGCTTCCGGAAGGTGAAGATCCTGACAGCTATTTTAAAAACAGCGATGTGAGCATGTTCACCACATTCATCAATGACACCAGGAAAGATTTTGTTTTTTGGTACGCTCATAAACTGATGGGTGATAAGGATGATCCCAACCAAAAGGAACAGGCCATTGATATCATCTGTAAGCTTCTTTTGAACATGTCCAGGACAAAGGCAGATTTATATATCGACCAGCTGGCAAAAGAATACAAACCAAAGAAACAATGGGAACAGCACATGGCTCAGCTGAGAAGCGAAAGCGTGGAAGCTGAAGAGAAAGAAAAACTTCCTCCTGGAGTAGATCCGGAGGCGTTTGAAAAGTATGGTTTCTACGAATACAAAAACAAGTATTATTTCAGGGCCAAAGAGGGCGGATCTTACCCTGTCTCTAACTTCGTGCTGAAACCCCTTTTCCACATAAAACAGGCAAACGACAGCAGTAGGCTTTTTGAAATGACGAACATCTATGGCCACAAGGAAATCGTTGACATTGATGTTACTTCCATGGTATCCATCCAGAACTTCAGGAAGATCATCGAGGGGCGCGGCAACTATCTTTTTGAGGGTAATGAAATTCAGTTTATGCGCATCAAAAGAAAGCTCTATGACAACACGAAAACCTGTGAGCTGATTGAAAACCTGGGCTGGCAGAAAGAGGGTTTCTTTGCTTTTTCAAACGGCATCTTCAACGGGCAGTGGAAGGATATCGACAACAAAGGGATCGTGGAGAATGAAGGAAAATACTTCTTCATCCCTGCCCTTTCGGATATCTACAAGGATGACAAAACAGTCTACCTCCCGGAAAGAAGGTTCAAGTTAATTCCCAGGGAAAACATTACCATGGACACCTGGTCAAAGCATTTCATTTCAGTGTTTGGCGACAACGCCCGTATTGCTATTGGCTTCTTCCTGGCAACGTTGTTTAAGGATTATATCTTCAACCAGTTCAAGTTCTTCCCCATCCTGAATGCGTTCGGCCCCCCGGGCACAGGTAAATCACAAATAGCCTGGTCGCTGATGTACCTTTTTGGTGAAGCGCAGAACCCGTACAACATTCACAACGGCACCAAGGTTGGACTGGCAGAACACCTGGCGGAATTTTCCAACGCCTTTGCCTGGATAGATGAATACAAAAACGCCGTGGATTACGATAAAATTGAAATGCTCAAAGGTGCTTACGATGGTATTGGAAGAAAGAAGGGCGGTATAGAGCGGGGCAAAAAGACAAAGGTCAGCTCCATCAACGCCGGGATACTGATAACAGGGCAGGAAATGCCAACGGCAGACGTCGCCCTGCTGAAGCGTGTTATTCTTTTGCAGTTCTACAAAAGTGAGTTTACCCAGAAAGAACAAAAGGAATATGACAAGCTGAAGGATATGGAAAAAGCAGGACTCTCCCACCTTACCCTGGAAATTCTGAAATACAGGAAGGAGTTTGAAAAGGATTTCTTCAAGGTATATGACAAAGTAAGCAGCGACCTGGGGAAAGATCTGCAGGAGGTAGACGTGGAAGATCGTATCTTCAGGAACGTAACCATCGTAACGGCAGCCTTCAGGTTCTTCGAGGATAAGCTTTCCATGAACATGACCTATGATGAACTGAGAAAGCTGGCACGGCAAAACATTGTCGACCAGAGCAGCTTTATTTTAAATTCAGCAGAGATAAAAGGATTCTGGGATACCATTGAATCAGCTGTTGAAAACAAACAGCTCATTGAAGGACAGGACTATAAATTCGACCAGGTATTTGAGTTAAAACTGGAAACCAAAACAGAGAAATTTGAGGTGCCAAAGAAAATTATTAACCTGAAGTTCTCACGGATCTACGAAGTATATGCTGAAACCATGCGCCGAACCGGGCAACATGCACTGCCTAAAACAACACTTATTTTTTACCTGAAAACCAGCAAGGAATTTATTGGCATCAAAAAAAGCGTTCGGTTCGAGAATCACATTACAAATGCTTACGTGTTTGACTATGACAGGCTGAATATCTCCCTGGAAAGAACTCCGGCAGGTGAAACCCAGGATAAAAAACAGGGAGAAACAGGAGATGATGATTTACCATTTTAAAAAAAATAAAATTATGAAAAAGCAACTATCTGAAGATGCAATAAAACTTCTTAAATCTTTTATGAAATTAAAAAAAAATGATGGTGTAGGATTCTCTGAATTAGCAAATTCAACTAAAATGTCTTTAAGTAAAGTAAGGGCTGTTTACGGTGGTTTATGTAAAAACTCAATTCTTCGTACAAATTATAGAGATGGACGGATTTATCCCGGAATATTTTATAATCAATTTACAAATCAATATAAAAATAAAGGAGAAACAATTATGATTGAAGCAACAGTAACTTATTTAAAAGTAGTACAGGAAGCTTTAAAAGAAAGCAAAGAGTTATCCAAAATAAAGATAACTGCAGACAAAACAGACCTAAGTGAGGTAATTGATCATGTAATTTCAGTTTTAGAAATGGGCATGGATGGCACTGAAATAGGTGCCTTTACGCACATAGACACATCAGGCCGGAGAATAAGTGCTGAAGAAACCAGGAATATAGATCCAGCAAAAGAAAGGATACTTATTTATATGCGTCTTAAGACAATTGCTGAAGCACTGGAGGATATAGGGGATTTCATAGAAAAAGCGAAATGGGAAAAATAAAATTATGAGAGCCCAGAACCTAATAATAGCTACCTACATTACCTACATATACTACAAGAATAATAATCAATTAATTACAGTGTAGGGTGGTGTAGTATTATGTAGAGTGATGTAGTATTTAGAAATTGAAAAACCTACAAAAAATCAACATGTAGGTTTTAGGTTAAAAGATTACAGCATAGCTAATTATAGAAAAATGTAGGTAATGTAGGTAATGTAGGTAGGGGTAAAACACATTTTAGTAACGAAAAATTATTTTTTATGGAGACACAAATTAACATGAACATCAAAAATCCTTATACAATACCCGGCATAAATAACAAAGAGCGGTTTTCTCTTAAGATTGAAAAGAAAAAAAGGATTATTATTCCTTCTACCCAGGAAATATTATACGCGGTATGTAAATATTTTGAACAGGATCCTTACCAGGTTCATAAAAAAACCAGGAAAAGAGAAGTCGTACAAACAAGGCAGATAGCCATGTATTTTGCCAAAATGTTTACCAAAGACAGTTTACAAACCATTGGTGATAAAATTGGGGGTAAAGACCATGCAACCGTATTACACGCCTGTAAAACAGTAGAGAATTTATGTGATTCAGACAAAAGTTACTGGCGGAACATTGAAGATCTAAAAGCACAATTCATGTATAAATACAACAACCACCCCGCGGCCAATGATGGATTACACATACAAACCTCTAACATGAAAATCTATATCTTCCATAAAGAAAAAGTAGTCCGGATGGCACAAATTTATCCATGCAGTTTCAAAGAGATTGACGCAATTCACAGAGAGTTAAAAGAATATTATGGTATAGACGAACAATACACATTTATAAGTATATGAAAATAAAAAACTACGACATAGCGATATCCGGCAAAACAATCCACATCACCGGAGGCAAAATGCCCCCAACGGTGAAGGAACTGCGATATATAATGAACAAACT
>JBNJFN010000037.1:0-16185 GCA_051746885.1 Bacteroidota bacterium
TAATTGCACTTTATCCTGCAAAGAACAGGGATGAATCAAGGTTGATGGTATTACACAGAAAATCCGGTAAAATAGAACACCGTATTTTTAAGGATATAGTGGAATATTTCAACGAGCATGATGTGACTGTTCTGAACAACACCAAAGTTTTTCCTGCTCGTTTATATGGCAGAAAGGAAAAAACCGGCGCAAAAATCGAAGTTTTTCTCCTGAGGGAATTGAATAAAGATCAGCGTTTATGGGATGTTTTGGTAGATCCGGCCAGGAAGATCCGGATTGGTAACAAGCTTTATTTTGGAAATGAAGAAAATGATGAAACCCTTGTTGCCGAAGTTATTGATAATACTACATCCAGGGGAAGAACATTACGGTTTTTGTTTGACGGAGAATACGAGGAGTTTAAGAAAACACTTCATAGACTGGGGGAAACACCGCTTCCCAAGTTTATCAAAAGAGAGGTAGAGCCCGAAGATGAACAGCGGTATCAAACTCTTTTTGCCAAGCACGAAGGCGCAGTGGCAGCACCCACAGCCGGCATGCATTTCAGCCGTGAGCTGATAAAACGGCTTGAGATTGTAGGCGTTAATTTTGCCGAGATTACACTTCATGTGGGACTGGGCAATTTCAACAATGTGGATGTGGAAGATTTAACCAAACATAAGATGGATTCGGAGAAAATATACATTTCCGAAGAAGCTGCTTCAAAGATCAATCAGGCGAAGGACAATAAAAGAAATGTATGCGCTGTGGGTACTACAGTATTGAGAACCCTGGAATCATCTGTGTCCACTACTTTAAGAGTCAAGCCTTATGAAGGCTGGACCAACAAATTTATCTTTCCGCCTTATAAAATAAAAATACCCAACATGATGGTATCCAACTTTCATTTGCCACTGTCCATACCTTTGATGATGGTATCAGCATTCGCAGGCTACAAACAATTATTTGAAGCTTATAATGAAGCCATAAAGGAAAAATACAGGTTTGGAGCCTACGGGGATGCCATGCTGATCGTTGATAGCTAATTAAACATAAATGCCCTGTTCACAGGCCCCTGAAGCGTAACTTCTCCCAAAGGGCTTTTCCTTAAAGCGAAAAATATATATTATTGATACAACAGTTGGTATTTTTCCGATATGGTTTTTATATCCTGTTCAATAAATTTCCTGTAGGCAGGATTTCTGAAAACAGCGGCGGGATGGTAGGTGGTCATGACCAGCCTGCCTTGATCTTCCCACCATTTTCCCCTGAGGTCGGTTATTTTTTCGGTCGAGCCTGTAAATGATTTGAGGGCTGTAGCGCCCAGCAACAAAATTATCCCGGGATTATTCAAAGCAATTTGTTTTTCCAGGTAAGGAAAACAGACTTCTACTTCTTTTTTTCCCGGTATACGGTTTTTGGGTGGTCTGCATTTGACAATGTTGCTGATGAAAACGTTTTCTTTCCTGGATAAACCTTCCTTCCCCAGAATTTCATCAAGGAGTTTCCCTGCTCTCCCCACGAAAGGCTTTCCCGCTTCATCCTCCCTGGCGCCCGGTGCTTCGCCAATAAGAAATATCGGAGCATCATAAGGGCCTTCTCCGAAAACGGCATGAATTCTGCCTTCGTGCAACGGACATTGGGTGCAGTTTACCACCTGATCTTTTATTGCATCCAGTCGTTTTCTGTTGTTTTTCTCCATGGAACAACTTTAATTGCTGTTATTTGTAAATGTATTAATGATTCAAGCCTGAATATAATGGATTCCAATATGAAAATATGAGTGTCTTTGTCTTAATCCTTTAGCTAAGTAATAAAAAAAGAGAACCGCTGATACAGTTCTCTCTTTTTCTATTGGTTAATTCTAAAGCGTCTTATTGTTTCAGTGAATAATGTTTGAATCCCACCACAGTTAATTCTTTGTCGTGTTCCTGAAGGTATTGCTTAACTGTTTTTTTGCTGTCCTTTATGAATTCCTGGTTTAGAAGCGTATTTTCTTTCATGAATTTCTCAACCTTACCCTGGGCAATCCTGTCAAGAATGTTTTCGGGTTTGCCTTCAGACTGAGCCTGCTTCTTACCAATTTCATATTCTTTATTCACTATATCCTGAGGCACCGTATCCTTGTCAACAGCAACCGGGTCCATGGCTGCTACCTGCATGGCTATATCTTTTGCCACCTGCTGGTCTACATTTTCCTTATTCAATCCTACCAGTGCTGCCAGTTTGTTGTCCATGTGGATGTATGCTGTAACTTTAGGTGCTTCAAGATGATCGTAATAGGATAATTCCAGTTTTTCTCCGATAATACCGGTATAGTAATTGATATTTTCTTCAATACTTTTTCCCTCTACCTGGAGTTGCTTGAGTTCATCAAGGTTGTCGGGCTGTTTTTCAAGGGCAACCTCGATGATTTGATTGGCCAGTTTGATGAAGTCATCGTTTTTGGCAACAAAATCGGTTTCACAATTCAGGGAAATAATGAAACCTTTCTTTTCATCTGTGGTTGTTTTAGCGAACACTACACCTTCCGTAGCTTCCCGGCCAGATCGTTTTTTTGCCACGGCCTGACCTTTTTCACGAATAATTTCTATTGCCTTTTCAAAATCACCTTCGGATTCGGTCAGAGCCTTTTTGCAATCCATCATTCCGGCTCCGGTTTGTTTTCTGAGTTTATTTACATCAGCTGCAGTAATATTGGCCATTTTATTTAATATGATTTAAGTAGTTTGACTTCTATTGATCGTTTTCTTCTGATTGATTGTTTTTTTGTTCTTCGGCCTGCTCGGTCTGTTTGTTTTCTGCCTGTTTTGATTCCGTTTTACCAGCATCTGCATTTTCAGAGCTTACCTCATTGTTTTCACCTGATTCTGAATTTTCGGAACTGGCCTCCGTCGTTTCGCCGGATTTTTGTTGCTCAGTTTCTTCTTTTTTAGCGGATTCCTTTCTTGCTTTGCTGGCTTTACGAGCTCTGGTTTTCCTTTTCTCCCCGGTTTGTTCTTTGCCTTCTTTTTTGGCACCTTTCTTTTCTTTTGCTTCTTCCCCTTCTTTTTCCTTTTCTCTTTTCCCTTCTTCCAAACCTTCCATTACGGCTTCAGTAGCTTTGCTCACGATATAAGAGATGGATTTTGAAGCGTCATCATTGGCCGGAATGGGGAAATCCACCTCCTGTGGGTTAGAATTGGTGTCAACCATGGCGAATATGGGTATATTCAATTTTTGGGCTTCCCGTATAGCGATGTGTTCTTTGCTAACGTCTACAATAAAAATGGCTGCCGGAGGCCGGCTCATATTGGAGATGCTTCCAAACGTCTTTTCCAGTTTGGCTCTCTGCCGTTGAATCTGCAATCGTTCTCTTTTTGCCAGTTTATCGTAAGTACCATCAGCAAATTGTTTATCGATGGTGGCCATTTTCTTAATGGTGCGCTTAATGGTAGGAAAATTGGTAAGCATACCCCCCGGCCAGCGTTCGGTAACATAAGGCATGCCGGTAGGCTTTACCTTTTCGGCTACAATCTCCTTGGCCTGCTTTTTGGTAGCCACAAACAATATATCATTGCCGGACTTGGCTATTTGTTTGATGGCGTTGAGTGCTTCGTTAAGTTTTATGGTTGTCTTTTGCAGATCTATAACATGGATCCCGTTTCTTTCCATAAAGATGTAAGGGGCCATCTTGGGATTCCATTTTCTTTTCAAGTGTCCGAAATGTACACCTGCTTCCAGTAATTCATCAAATGTTGCTTGAGTCATAAGTTATTGTTTTAACGTTTACATTCTGTTTTAACAATTACCGGGTAGTCCCTGTTGAAGGAAGTCCCGGCAATTTAGATACTAAACGGAAATTATAGGAATAATTATCGTTTACTGAACTGAGTCTTCTTACGTGCCTTGGGCCGTCCCGGTTTTTTACGTTCAACGGCACGTGCATCACGGGTTAATAAATTATAAGGCTTAAGGATGCTTCTGTATTCCTCGTTTGATTTTACCAGAGCCCGGGCTATTGCCATTTTTATAGCTTCTGCCTGTCCTTTAACACCTCCTCCTATAACATTCACTTTGATATCGTATTTGCCCGTACCTTCAATCACCTGCAACGGATGCTCTATAATAGATCTAAGGTAGGGAGTGGTGAGGTATTCTTTGTACTCCTTACCGTTAATACTGATGTTTCCTTTGCCTTCCGATAAATAAACGCGTGCTATGGATTCTTTTCTTCTGCCTATGGTATTAACTCTTTCCATGATGCTTATTTAATTTCTTTTAAATTGATTTTTCTCGGTTTCTGTGCTTCATGAGGATGTTCTTCGCCAGGGTAAACAAATAAATGGTTTTTAAGTTTATTACCCAACTTATTTTTAGGCAACATACCCTGAACGGACTTCTCAATAATTTTCCCGGGATCTTTTTTCATTAGCTCTTTAGGCGTCCTGACACGTTTTCCCCCGGGATATCCGCTGTAATGAACATACTCCTTGTCTGTCCATTTCTTTCCGGTTAACCGAACATGTTCGGCATTGATCACAATGACTCTATCACCGCAATCAACATGCGGGGTGTAGCTGGGCTTGTGTTTGCCCCTGATGATCTTTGCCACCTGTGAGGCCAGCCTGCCCAACACTTCGTTCTTTGCATCCACCAGGATCCATTCCTTGTTTACATCCTTCTGTTTGACGGAAACGGTTTTGTAACTATTCGTATCCACTTTATTATGTTTTTAGTTCCTAATCAATTACAATTCACTAACCTTTTAGCGGGAGGCAAAAATAATATTATTTTTAGAAAATTAACAACTTTATCAACAAATAATTTGTGCTTACAATTTTATCCAATCCAATTGCCCGGAATCCTGTAAAATTAATATCACTGATCTTACGTTAACAAAATTCGGAGGGGTTTTCTTTTTTTGTTCAACTAATACCAACTAACATTGAAAATAACTAAGTTATACAATGAGCCATAAAGATTATATCAGGGAAGCCATCCGACTTTCGGAAGAAAATATGGAAGAAGGGGGTGGTCCGTTTGGTGCAGTAATAGTGAAAGACAATAAGGTCATTGCCAAGGCGGGTAATACCGTTACACTCTCCAATGATCCTACAGCCCATGCCGAAATCAATGCAATCCGCAAGGCCGCTCAATATTTAAACCATTTTGATCTAAGCGGATGTGTGATTTATTCCTCATGCGAGCCCTGTCCGATGTGTTTGGGAGCCATTTACTGGGCCCGCGTGGAACGGATCTATTTTGCCGCCGGTAATGCTGATGCCAGGTATGCCGGATTTGATGACTCTTTCATATATGAGGAAATCCAAAAACCCTTTGACCGGAGAAGCATTCAGACTGTCCAAATGCTTAGGGATGAGGCATTTGAGATTCTGGAGAAATGGAAACAGAAAGAAGATAAAATTCAATATTAAAGCAAATCGGTCATCATGTCCACGAACAGGCTGGGAAGAAACTTTTACACACGGGATGTGTTGAATATAGCCGAAGAAATACTGGGAAAGCCAATTGTAGTAAACCAAAACAATGAACAGCAAAGATATGCGATTACGGAGGTAGAGATCTACAGGGGGGAAGAGGATAAGGGCTGTCATGTAAGCAGAGGCCGGACCAAAAGAAATGAGATCATGTTTGATCAGGGTGGGTTGCTCTATGTATATCTGATCTATGGCATGCATTGGATGCTTAATATCGTGACCGGGAATATCGAAGAACCCCAGGCGCTTTTGATCAGAGGACTGGAAAATATCAGCGGGCCGGGCCGCCTGACCAAAGCCCTGGGTATCGATCGCAGCTTTCACGGTGAGGACCTGGCAACTTCCCCCAGGATATGGATCGGGAATATACCGGTCAACAAACGGGAAATCATCCGAAAACCCAGAATAGGTATCGATTACGCAGGAGATTACTGGAAAAATATGCCCTGGCGGTATGTGCTAAGGAACTGGGAGCCGGTATAGCAAGATTTATGGCGAATTGCTTCTTTTCCTCAATTTCGTAAGAAACACATCGGTATTTAGCAACAGGTATATCCCAAATCCATAATCCAGTTGATGGCTGCGGGGACTCCAGTATGTGTCGAAATTGAACATAAAATGCAGATCTCTGTATTGTCGGGTGTATCTTAATTTTCCAATAAGAAGCTCCCTTTCCTCATCGAGCAGACGCTCTTTTCTCAGGGAATAGGTTTGATACATGGGATTGCCCGCAAATGAAAGAAATCGTCTCGCCTTCCACCAGGAAAACTGAAGCTGTAGTTTTTGCAGGTTCATGGAAAAAGTGGACATCCAGCCATGGCCTTTTTTAATATCCCGGTTGTTTGCTGGAGAAAGATCCCTGTACCCCACATACAGGTTCTTCCACCCGAGAGAAGTCAGGAAGCGGGAATCCAGATCGAGCTGTAAATCCGGCCCTCCTGCAAAGTTGGAGAATGTGGTAACAGGTTTGCCTGAATTGTCGATCTGCCCTCCCCTATGCTGAAAAATAACCTGAAGCGGAAAATATACAGTGAAATCCTGTTGCTTCCCATACAGCGGGAAATCGGTAGAAATGCCCGTATCGAATATTTCGCGGGAATCATCGCCCGGGGTGATGAAATTTTTCCAGTTCACCCATATATCAGCTTGTATATACGGCTTGTCAATTAAAAACTGAAGGCCGTTCTCGATGTGCTCATCCAGAAATCTTTCATAATGATACAGGGGATCGATGAGGTTGTGATGATGGGTGCCTTTTATTGAACCCATCAACAAGTCGATGCCGTCAAATAGCTCATGTTGCAGGTAGAATAACGGTTTCACCTTATTAAAGCCATGTTCCCCTGCATATTTTAATAGATGAACGCCTCCCGTCAACCTGGTTTTGTCAGATATTACCCAGGAGATAGCAGGATTAAAGAAAAAGCCGGTTTGGGAGTAACCTGCCACATAATCATTGTAATATTCATTATTTTTAAAAAAATTTGTGTTGTCAATGGAAAGAAAAACGGAATGGGTATCCCGGGAATGAAGGGGACTGGGATCATAATGCTCAGGCAGGTTTTGAGCAACAGCCGTAAATGCCATACCAGAGAAAATCAAAAACAATACAATCAAGCGCATAAATATACCCATTTGAGTTTTTAAAGATAAAAATTTATTATTTATTTAGCTGCTCCTAAATATACGATCTGAAACTAAAAAGTTTGAAATCCAATAGCAAATGAAGTCATATAAATTTTACAATCAATGGATCGGGTGGATCAGCTTTGCCATTGCTGCCGTTGTATATCTTTCCACCATTGAGCCGACAGCCAGCTTTTGGGACTGCGGTGAGTTCATAGCTACAGCATGGAAGCTTGAAGTAGGCCATCCACCAGGAGCGCCTTTCTTCATGCTTCTCGGCCGGTTCTTTACCCTCTTCGGAGGGGGAGCGGAAAATGCAGCAGTGATGATGAACAGTTTATCTGCTTTGGCCAGTGCTTTTACGATCATGTTTCTGTTCTGGACCATTACCCACCTGGCATCAAAAATACTGATAAAAGACGAAAACAGTTATACTGCTTCCAACATCATCGCTATCCTGGGAAGTGGTTTTCTGGGTGCTATGGTATACACCTTTACCGATACATTCTGGTTTTCGGCCGTTGAAGCGGAGGTTTATGCCACCTCTTCCCTGTTCACGGCCATTGTATTCTGGGCCATACTCAAATGGGAGAATGAAGCACATAAACCCCATTCCAACCGTTGGATCATCCTGATTGCTTTCCTGATGGGCTTGTCTATTGGGGTTCACCTGTTGAACCTTCTGGCCATACCGGCAATTGTACTGGTTTATTATTTTAAAAAGTATAAAACCACCATAGGTGGGGCATTGGTTGCATTACTGATCTCATTCATCATACTGGGTGCATTGGTATATGTGCTGGTGCCCGGAGTAGTGAAGGCCGCTACCGTGTTTGAATTATTGTTTGTAAACGGTTTTGGCCTGCCTTTCAATTCAGGCGTGATATTTTATATCATATTGCTTATCGGATTGATCTCTTTCGGTCTTTATTATACACATAAATACAGAAAATATGTCCTTAATACCGTTCTTCTCGGACTTACCGCTATTCTGATCGGATATTCTTCTTATGCAACCGTCATGATTCGTTCAATTGCCGATCCTCCAATGGATCAGAACGATCCGGAGACCATATTCAACCTGCTGAGTTATTTAAACAGGGAACAATATGGCGACCGCCCCCTGTTTTACGGGCATTATTACAATGCTCCCGTTGAGGAGCGGAAACAGGGAGCCCCGGTCTATGATCAGGGTAACGGGAAGTATGAAGTGGTGGATTATAAAACCAAAATGGAATATGATTCCCGGTTTACCGGTTTTTTCCCCAGGATGTACAGCACTCAGTCACAACATGTGAACGATTATCAAACGTGGGTAGATATAAGCGGTAGGAGGGTTACGGTACAAAATTCCCAGGGTGAACAGGAACAGAGAACCGTCCCCAGCGTTGGCGCCAATCTTGAATTTTTCATCAAATACCAGGTGGGCCATATGTATCTGAGGTATTTCATGTGGAATTTTTCCGGCAGGCAAAACGATATACAGGGGCACGGGGATGTGAAGCAGGGAAACTGGATCTCCGGAATTCCCTTCATTGACAATTCAAGGCTGGGGTCACAGGATCAGTTGCCCGATTATTTGAAGAACAATCCCGCCAACAACAAGTATTATATGCTGCCCTTTCTTCTTGGCGTGATTGGCCTTTGGTATCAGGGGAAGAGAAACAGCAAGGGCTTTGGGGTGGTAATGATTTTGTTCATCTTTACAGGCATCGCCATCGTGTATTATCTGAATCAATCTCCACATCAACCGCGTGAGCGGGATTATGCCTATGCCGGCTCCTTCTATGCATATGCCATCTGGATTGGGTTGAGCGTTCTGGCTGTTTGGGATTATCTCAGGAAACACCTTCCAACCCGAATAAGCGCCATTGTGAGCGCATTGATACTGCTTCCCCTGCCGGTATTAATGGCCTCGGAAAACTGGGACGACCACGACCGTTCCGGGAGATATACCACCCGCGATTTTGCTTTCAATTACCTGAATTCATGCCGCGAAAATGGAATATTGTTCACCAATGGCGACAATGATACCTATCCTTTATGGTACGCACAGGAGGTTGAGGGCGTACGAACAGATGTGCGCGTGGCCAACCTGAGCTACCTCCGGGCCGGCTGGTACCTGGAACAGATGACACGTAAAGCTTATGATTCGGATCCGTTGCCTTTCACCCATACCAGTGACCAGCTTGGGAAAGGCTCCCGGGAAGTATTGCCCATATACAACAAAATAGATGACAGGGTTTCTATTGAGAGAGTGATCGATTTTGTGGCCAATGAAAATGAGCAGACCAAAGTACAGTCTCCCTTTAACAGAGAAGAAAAGATCAATTATATTCCCTCAGACAAATTTAGTCTGAGTATTGATAAGGAGCATGTGATCAGCGAAGGGGTTGTACCGGCCGATCAGAAGGACAGGATTGTTGACGAAATGCAGTGGAACATCAGCAGGAACTATGTAATGAAAGACGGATTGTGCATTCTCGACCTGATGGCCACCAACAACTGGAAAAGGCCCATCCACTTTGCAGTGACAGTCGGAAGTGACAAGTTCTTCAATCTGGATAAATATTTCCAGGCAGAGGGACTGGGATACCACCTGGCTCCTATAAGGGCCGGATCTGCGGATGAGCAGCAGCCAGGTGAGGTGAATACGGATGTAATGTATGACATACTGATGAACAGATTTCAATGGGGAAACATTGAAGACCCGGATGTCTATCTGAATGAGGACAACCGGCGGATGCTGACTAATTTCAGGAGTCAGTTTGGCCGGCTGGCCGATGCTTTGATCAGGGAAGGTAAACAGGATTCTGCAAGAAAGGTGATGGATCGGTGTATGGAAAAAATATCCGATGAGAATGTGCATTATGGGTTCTTTACTACTTCTTTCATCCGGAATTATTACAAGATAGGAGAAAAAGAGAAAGCCCGGAAGCACCTGGAAATTTTACGCAGGAACCTGAACCAGAAGATGAGCTATTATGTGAGCCTGGGAGAAATATCGGGGCAGTTCCCGGATGATATCCGGCGTACCATGGTCACATTGAAAAGATTGGGTGATATCACCAAAGATCACGACGATAAGGCATTAAGCGAGGAAATACTGAATGAGTTTGATGAATATATGAAGTTTTTACAGCAGAACCAGGAATTGTTAAACCGGTAATGTTGAACCCATACAGGCTCGCCGCAAAGGCCATTCGCCGGGTAACATGGTATATTGATACAGGGGAAAAAAACCTCTACCTGACTTTTGATGACGGTCCCACTTCCGGTATTACCCAATGGATCCTTGATCTTCTTGATCAGCATGATGCGCGGGGTACATTTTTCTGCCAGGGCCGTCGGGTAGAACGCTTCGCTTCCCGTTATGAGGAGATCCTTAAACGGGGGCATGCTGTGGGTAACCATACCTACAGCCATTTAAGGGGGTTGACTACATGTAACAGCCGGTATTTTGAGGATATTGAGCGCGCCGCAAAAATGATAGATTCCCCGCTTTTCCGTCCTCCACACGGTTCTTTCCGTGCCTCACAGATTCACCGGCTGAGAAAAGATTATCAGATCATCATGTGGGATGTATTGAGCCGGGATTACAACCAACGCCGGTCTCCCAAAAAAATCTTCAGACATTTGCTCCATAGGGTCCGACCGGGTTCCATTGTCGTATTCCACGATTCTGAAAAGGCGAAAGGTAACTTGGAGTCAGTCCTGCCTTGCTTTTTAAAACACTTTCGTGAGAAAGGGTATGCCTTCCCGGTGATACCCTGCTTATAGCCTGCTGCTGCGAAAATGCATCCCGTTCGTCAATGGAAGGATTCTGCTGTAGAAAAAGTGTATCACTGTCACTCACGAAAGACTTTCGCAGCTAATCCTTTTCCAAACAATCCGTCAGATTATCGCTCAAAAAACCAAATGACGGTTTACAAAAAAGTTATTAACAATTTATCAACAATCCTATATATAAATTGGCATTATATTGAATTTATCCCTACTTTTATTAAGTGATTTTTTTACAAATTTTATCCGTACAAGGAATTCAAATTTTTTATATCTCGTCGGGGCACTTTTTATCATAAGCCCGATCAACTTTTTGTCAAATGGTAAAATATAATTACGAACACATCGATATGCTTTTGGCGGCCGGTATGGTCGTCCAGAGTTTCAGAAAATATGTTGATGATCTTTCCTATATTCGCACCAACTGGACACGCGAATATGCAGATTCTCTCAATGAACGCATTGATAAGGTCATGAAAAATTATCTGGGGGTAACCTACCCCGCCGATCTGAGAAAAGCTACCGACCGGATTATAGAGATCAGGCCTACGACCAGGAGGGATCTGGCATTCATTATGAGGGAGATTAAGGAGAATTTCAGTAAGGAAGAAGCAGATGCGATACTGAAATATCTTGGGTTCGACCTGTATATCAATGATGTGATAGATCATGATCAGGAAAGCCTTATAAATTTGTTGTTTACCTTTAAATCAGGAATGACCCGCGGGCTTAAAAGACTCATAACCGGCCAGGGTACCAATCCACCGCTTATCGATAGAATTATGGAGCATGCCGGAATTTTCCAGCAGGCAAACCAGATTCAGAAGCAACTCAAACAATACGGGCACCAGCCACCCAACAAAGCCCATCAGGAATTACAGGATATTTATAAAGAAGTGATGTTGATCTGTAAGATCGGCGCGGTCTTTTACCAGGAAGAACCAGACAAAAGAGACTTCTTTATATTTGCAAAAGTTGTCCACAGCATTAATGCCGGTAGTTCCCCACAAGAAGGAGAACGCTCCAGGGACGAATGAGCAGTTACCGCTTACCCTTCAGAAACTTTCGGGCTCCCTTCCTCACGTCAAAGATTTTTTCCAGAATATCTCAATAATTGTATATTGGTTCGCGATATTAAAAAGTTAGAATATACAAGTTGTACCTCTCCCGGAAATTTTCATTATTTTTCACCTTTCCTCAATTTTACAATCAAAATCTTATTCACTAAAAATAAATGCATAATATGAAGTATCTGAAACAAAGCATCGTTCTTTCAATCCTGATGTGGCTGACCATTACGGTTGCTGCCCAGGATAAAAAAGCACTTACATTTGACGATATTCTGAAATGGAACCGGATAACCGAAAAAACAATTTCAAATGACGGTAGCCTTGTTGCCTATAAACTGGAACCGTGGAAAGGAGACCCCGTTCTTAAACTGGTTGAAAATGACGGTTCACCGGTATTCACACAAACAGGTGGCACGGATATCCGGATAACTGAAAACTCCCGGTTTCTTCTTTCCAGGATCAAGCCGCTGGAAGATACGATACGACAGTTGAAACTACAAAATAAAAAGAAAGAAGACATGCCGGAGGATCAGTTGCTTATCCTGAATGTACAATCCGGTAAAAAAGAAATTGTTGATAACCTAAAATCTTTTAAGCTTCCTGAAAAATGGAGTGGTTGGGCTGCCTATCAGACCAAGCCGGAAGAAGAAAAGGATACTACCGGGAAAAATGAACACAAAAAGGAGGCATCTTCAGAAAATGGATATCCTTTGCATATTAAAAAACTTCCGGGAGAAACTGTTCAGTTTCCATACGTTACAGATTACCTTTTTGCTGAGGAGAAAGAAGTTATGGCATTTGTTTCCACGGGTGATGAAAATTTGAAAGCCGGCGTATATCAATATGACCTCGCCCAAGAGGATTTGACACCTGTAATGCTGGGGGATGCAAAATACAAACAGTTAAACATCAGCGAAGATGGTTCTCTGATGGCTTTTGTATCAGACAGCACAACTACAGAAGAAGAAAAGGATTTTGCACTGTACGGATGGAATGGAAAAGGCAATGCAAGGGAACTCGTAAACAACAATAACGAGGCTTTGCCTGAGGACTGGAAAATAAGTGAGCACGGAGAGCTCCGCTTTTCCCAATCCAATGAACGCTTATTCTTCGGAACAGCCCCTGAGCTTCCGGAAAAAGACACCACCAAGCCGGAAGATGAAATACCCGTAGTGGATGTATGGCACTGGGATGAACCTGTATTGCATAGTCGCCAGCTCAATAACAGGGAAGAAAACCTAAAAGAAAGCTACCTGGCAGTATATCACCTTGAACAGGACAAAATGGTGCAACTGGAAAATGAAGACTTTACAGACATTAAATTAATTGACGAAGGAGATGCTGAGAAAGCCCTGGCATGGTCATATTTACCATATGCTGTAAGAAGGATGTGGGAGGGCTATCCTTATCACAACGATTTTTACCTGGTGGACATGCAAACCGGAGAAACCGAAATGTTCAAAAAGGATTGCCGCGCAATGCCAGATGTGTCTCCCAATGGAAAATACGTTTACTGGTATAATGCATTGGATACCACTTGGGTCACGTACAATATTGATTCCGGCGAAGAATTCATCGTCACAAAGCCGGAAAATGTAAAGGTTGTAAATGAACTCAATGACCGCCCCCATCCGCCACGTCCTTACGGAACAGCAGGCTGGCTGGAAGACGACAAAGCCCTGCTGGTATATGACCGTTTCGACATCTGGAAAGTGGACCCTGAGAACAGGGAAGAACCAATAAACCTGACAGAAAAGGGAAGAAAGACGAAAACGAAATACCGCCTGATAGATTACAGGACGGAAGATGAAAAGAAAAAAGGACTGGACGAGTCAGAGACCTATCATCTGCATGGACACAATGAAAAAACCCGGGGAGATGCATATTATGAGCTGAAACTAAAAAGACCGGATGAACCAAAACAACTGCTTGGCGGAAAATATAAGCTTAACGAGCCTGTTAAGGCTAAAGATGAAGATGTTTATGTGTATACCCGGGAAACATTCCAGCAGTTTCCTGATCTGCAGATTACCAAAAATTTCAGGAAATCTGCCCGGATAAGCAAAGCCAATCCGCAGCAGGAAGAATTTAAATGGGGAACCATAGAACTTTACAACTGGACCTCCGCCGACGGAAGAAAGCTGGATGGACTGCTGGTGAAACCTGAGGATTTTGATCCCGATAAAAAATATCCACTGATTGTAAACTTCTACGAAAAAAGCTCACAGGGACTTTACAATCATCGCACACCGGAAGCGCACCGTTCAACAGTTGACTATCACTACTACACAAGCAATGATTACATAATTTTCAACCCGGATGTTTATTACAAAACCGGCTATCCGGGTGAAGATGCCTTTAACTGTGTGATGACAGGCATTACACAACTCATATCAGAAGGCTTCATCGATGAAGATCATATTGCTGCACAAGGCCATAGCTGGGGCGGATACCAGGTAGCTTACCTGGCTACGCGTACCGATATGTTTGCTGCAATAGAATCCGGGGCACCGGTTGTAAACATGTTCAGCGCCTACGGAGGAATCAGGGAAAGTTCCGGACTTAACCGTTCCTTTCAGTACGAACAGACACAGAGCCGGATTGGCAAATCCATCTGGGAAGCGCCCCTCAGGTACCTGGAAAACTCACCCCTGTTTTGGGCGGATAAAATCAATACGCCTATGCTGATCATGCACAACGAAGATGACGGGGCTGTACCGTTCAGCCAGGGGGTTGAATTTTTTATTGCGATGCGAAGATTGCGTAAACCTGCATGGTTGCTCAATTACAACGAAGCAGATCATTGGCCCACAAAAATCCGCGATAAATACGACTTCCAGATTCGCTTGTCACAGTTCTTCGATCATTACCTGAAAGAAAAACCCATGCCCGAATGGATGAAACAAGGCATCCCGGCGGTTGAAAAAGGCCGGAATCTGGGATACTAGCTTATTGAAAATGAAAAGGACTGATTAAATCGAACAGTAAGGGAGACCAAAACAAGCATAGATGAAAAACAGATTAAAAATTTTCCTGATCCACCGAAGCATTCAGAAATTTTTGCTATCATTGTTAAAAATAATATTTATGTCCACATCTTAAAAATACTAACTTGAAGGCAGTTTAAAGACAAAATATCCTGCTTTTGAATATTCAGGTTGAGATTTCATCCAATATTAAAACCAACAGCTCCCTATGAAAACACTTATCATAAGAACATCCATTGTACTGATTTTATTAGGTTCCTCCCTACAGTGTTTTGGTTCACCAAATGGAAACAACATACAGAATGAGGCAGATCCGGTAAAGGGCATTGTATTTCATGATAAAACCGGCAACGGCTCCTATGAAACCGATGAGGATATGCCGCTTGAAGGAATTGCTGTTTCCAATGGACGTGAAATTGCGATCACGGATGAGAATGGGGAATATGAACTCCCTTACAGAGACAATGCAGCAATATTTGTTATCAAACCACAAGACTGGAAGGTTCCGGTTGGAAAGAACCAGTTACCTGAGTTTTACTATATGCATAGCAGCGAGGGCGCTACAGGCAATGAGTATGAAGGATTCTCCCCTACCGGTCCTTTGCCTGAATCGTTGAATTTTCCCCTATACCCGGAAGAGGAACCAGATAATTATGAAGTCCTTGTGTTTGGCGACTCCCAGGCAAGAAATGAACAGGAAGTATCTTATCTTGCCCGGGATGCACTGAGTGAACTTAAAAATACAAATGCAGCTTTTGGCGTTTCGCTGGGCGATATTGTTTTTGATAACCTTGATGTGTTTGAACCCCTTATAGATGGCATTGCTACAGTAGGAATTCCCTGGTTCTATGTGATGGGTAACCATGATATTGATTTCTCAGGAGACAATAATGCGGATGCGCGTGGTGCGTGGTACAGGACTTTCGGGCCTTCCTATTACTCCTTTAGCTATGGGCCTGCACATTTTATTGTGTTAGACAATATCAGATGGATTGTTGAGGATGAAGATGAATATTACAGAACCGGTTTGGGAGAAGATCAGATGGAATTTCTGCGTAATGACCTTTCGCGTCTGGATAATGACAAATTGATTGTATTGCTTACCCATATTCCCTGGACTGGATCAACCGACTGGAAAACTGACTCTGCAAGACAGGCCTTTTATGAGCTTATAGCAGATTATCCCAACAGTGTATCTTTGGTTGCCCATACCCACCAGCATTATCATGAATTTATTGATGAGGAACAAGGTTTTCCCGG
>JBNJFN010000038.1:0-16078 GCA_051746885.1 Bacteroidota bacterium
TTTCAAATACAATTACAAGGTATTTTTTGTTTATTTTGTTTCTATCTTTGAACCATTTTCAAACCATTCTCTTCTGATTTCTGAAGGGTAGAGAATTCAGGCACTGGCTTCACTCTTCCTGAGCCGTTTTCTCTCATGGTCATCCAGAATGATCTTTCTTAGGCGGATCGATTTGGGTGTTACTTCAATATACTCGTCTTTTTTGATGTATTCCATGGCTTCTTCCAAAGAGAATTTGGTGGCCGGAGACACTACGGTTTTATCGTCTGAGCCGGCGGCCCTTATGTTGGTCAACTTCTTGGTTTTTGTGACATTCACCACAAGGTCGTCATGCCGGGTATTTTCACCTATTACCTGTCCGGCATACACCTTTTCGGTGGGTTCTATAAAAAAGCTTCCTCTGTCCTGCAGTTTCTCAATGGAATAGGGTATGGCTGTTCCTGTTTCCATAGCGATGAGCGAACCCGTATTACGGTTGAGTATATCTCCCTTCCAGGATTCATACGTATGAAAGCGGTGGCTGATCACTGCTTCACCTTCTGTTGAAGTGAGGATCAGGTTATTGATGCCGATCATGCCCCGTGCCGGAATCTTAAATTCCAGTGCCGTTCTTCCGTTTTTATTTTCAATGTTGACAATTTCTCCTTTTCGCTGGGAGGCGATCTCAATGACTTTGCCCGAGAAGGATTCCGGTATGTGGATGGTCAGAAGTTCCATAGGTTCCTGCTTTTCTCCATCCTTTTCTTTCAACACCACCTGGGGCTGGCCTAGCTGGAATTCATAGCCTTCGCGCCGCATGGTTTCTACCAGAATAGAAAGATGCAACACCCCTCTTCCAAAAACGTTCAATTTTTCCGGGGAATCTGTCTCCTCCACCTTCAGCGCCAGGTTCTTTTCTGTTTCCCTGAAAAGGCGTTCTCTAAGGTGCCTGGAAGTAACATATTTTCCTTCCTGTCCATAAAAAGGAGAAGTATTGATCGTGAAAAGCATGCTCATGGTGGGTTCGTCGATAAGTAAAGGTGCCAGACCTTCCGGACTTTCGGGATCAGCAATGGTATCACCGATGTCAGAGTTTTCAGGCAGAAGCACAGCTACAATCTCTCCGGCATTTACCGGTTTTTTCACTTTCTCCTTGCCAAGCCCCTCAAATACATAAAGCTCTTTAATCTGGGATTGAATGACGGCTCCGTTGTTTTTTACAACGGATACACTCATGCCTGCCTGGATGGATCCCCTGGAGATTCTGCCTACAGCTATGCGGCCCAGGTAGGAGGAATAATCAATTGAGCTGATCTGAAGCTGCAGCGTACCCGGGGTTTCTTTAGGAGGTTGAATATGATCCAGTATGGTATCCAGCAGATGGGATACATCATTGGAAGGATACCGGTAATCATCAGACATCCATCCTTCCTTGGAGGAACCGAATACGGTGGGAAAATCAAGCTGCTCCTCGGTGGCGTTTAGGTGGAACATCAAATCGAATACAGATTCCTGTACCTCTTCAGGCAAACAGTTGGGTTTGTCAACCTTGTTGATAACTACGATGGGTTTGAGCCCTAACTTCAGAGCTTTCTGAAGCACAAAGCGGGTTTGGGGCATTGGCCCTTCCAGAGCATCTACCAATAAAAGAACGCCGTCAGCCATATTCAGCACCCGTTCCACTTCCCCTCCGAAATCCGAGTGGCCCGGCGTGTCGATTATATTGATCTTGGTTTCCTTATATCTTACTGATACATTTTTTGAAAGAATGGTAATACCTCTTTCCTTTTCCAGATCATTGGAATCCAGTATCAACTCTCCTACATCCTGGTTCTCACGAAAGATTTTGACCTGGTGAAGAATCCGGTCTACAATGGTTGTTTTGCCATGGTCAACATGGGCTATAAGCGCTATATTCCTAATATTCGTCATAATTGTATTGAAAAAAGATCTGCAAAATTAATCTTTATTTTGTTATTGTCAAGTATTTCTGGATGTCTTTTTTGTAATAATTAAAGGATGTAATAAATCCTGATTTGGGTGGCACGGTGATGTGATTTCGCAATTCTTTTCATACATTTGTATAACCTGTTATAAATTTTAATACACCCGGCTTATGAGTAAGAAAAGAAAGAGGAAAAAGAAGGATTCCGGCATTGTTTATTCAACGAATTCCGATTTTCAATACAGCACTGATGAGGATTCCGGGCAGGAAACTTTACCTCCTCAACAGCAAGATTTGAGAGTGAGTCTGGACAAACGTCGCCGTAAAGGTAAGGAAGTGACTTTGGTTACCGGCTTTGTAGGGAAAGATGAAGATCTGAAAGACCTGGGAAAGGAGATAAAAACGAAGATGGGGGTAGGTGGTTCCGTAAAAAGCGGAGAACTTATTATACAGGGAGATCTCAGGGATGATGTATTGGATTTTCTGAAAGGCAAAGGATACAAAGTTAAAAAGGCAGGCGGTTGAATGTTTTTGGTTCAATAACATTCTACAAAATGATTGTAACGCGTTTTGACCCCAGGTTGTAAATATTGAGAGGAGGCAATGGAACAGAGGGATTATATACTGCGTGAAATAGAAAAGATACATGTAGTGCTGCAAGCTTTAATGGGCAGAATAACGGGAGGTAGCACTGATCTTCCCCCGTTGAATAAAGAATTTGAGCAGCTAAATAAACAGGTGATTAATGATACCCGCGTGGATCTGAATGTATTGTTAAAATCCGGGACGAATCAGTTGGACAATATCTTTAAGAAAGAGTACGGGTACAGCGAAGCGAATATTGAACTATTTGCCGATATGCTGGCAGAGATGGCCAAAAAAGCAGAAGGGCCCCTGAAAGACCAGCTTAATCAGAAGGCCCTTGAAACCTATGAGTATGTAGATGGTATAAGCAATAGCTTTTCCTTTAACCGAAGAAAAAAGATGGATGTTTTGAGAAATTCCAGATAAATTTTTCTTTAATCTATTTATGAATCAAAGCAAAATGGAAAACCGGTTCACCTCCGTAATGTCAGAGCGATCCAATGAAGAGCTGATGGAGATACTGCTCAGGAAGCGGGATGATTATCAGAGCGAAGCTGTGGATGCTGCCAGAAATGAATTAAGGAGGAGAAATCTCACCCAGCAACAGTTTGAAGAAATTACCGATTTGATTCACCAGAAAAAGGAGCAGGAACGAGAGAAACAGAAAAATCAGCAAACGTGGCTTGAATCCAGCAAAAATTATTTCCGTATTCCTTCTGATTTGCCCTTCAGCATCGGATTTGGAGCTTGGTTGATCTACATTACCCTTCTGATTGATGCCATTCGTATGGTTTTACTAACCAAAGAGGGAATTGTTCATTCTGGCATTGACGGCCCCATCATACTGACAGTCTTGGTTTATATTTTTATTGGATATATGATCCATACCGGGAAGAATTGGGCCAGGCTGTTATTCCTGACTTTCTTATTTACCCATTTGGTGTTTTATCCTTTTTATATCGAGAGCAATTTTCAAACCGGTATATCTTTTGGTATACTTATCAGTTCTGCTTTTGCCGGGAGGCTCTTGGCTTTATTCTTTTTATTCGGGCAAACAGCCAAAAACTGGTACCGAAAAAGATACGGAAGCATTCAATCCATTCAGAATGTTGAAATGAGAAAATCCATTCTGGCTCTCGTTATTACCTTATTGTTCGGTGCATATATGTTCCGCCCTATCATAAATTATTTTTATGAATTAAAAACCTATTCTCTCTGGATGACTTTGCTGGTTATTTTGGGGGATGCGCTGTTGCTCATTCTTATATTCTTTCTTTGGTATGGATACCTGCGGCGTGAATTTTCAAAAGAGAATTGTTAATATTTTTTTCCGATATATTTTTCATATATCAAAAAACACTTTACCTTTGTTGCGGTTTTTAAAAAAACGATGCTTCATTCTAAACCAGCCAAACTAGTTCTTAGCGACGGCACAGTCTTCCACGGTAAATCTTTTGGTTATGAAAAGTCGGTTTCGGGAGAAATCGTGTTCAATACTGCTATGACAGGGTATCCTGAAAGCCTTACCGATCCTTCTTATCACGGCCAGATACTTGTTGCCACCTATCCTTTAATCGGGAATTATGGAGTTCCCGAAGAGAAACAATCCAATGCCATATCCGATCATTTTGAATCCATCCGGGTGCAGATAAGCGGGTTGGTTATCTCGGATTATTCCTTTAATTACAGCCACTGGAATGCGGCCAGAAGCCTTTCCAACTGGCTGAAGGAAAACAGGGTTCCCGGTATATACGGGGTAGATACAAGGGCATTGACCAAGATCATTAGGGAAGAAGGAGTTATGTTGGGAAAGATCATAATCGACGGGGAAGAGGTTGATCTGTATGATCCCAATGAAGAAAATCTGGTGGAGAAGGTGAGCACCTCAACTGTTGAAAAGTATGGAAGCGGGAAGTATAAGGTTTTATTGCTGGATTTGGGACTTAAGAACAATATCATCCGGTGTTTGGTTAACAGGGATACTACTGTTATTCGGGTCCCCTGGGATTATGATTTTTTAAAGGAGGATTATGACGGTCTATTTATAACCAATGGTCCGGGAGATCCCAAAATGGCAGATACCGCAATACAGAACATAGGCAGGGCCCTGCACAAAGATAAACCTGTAATGGGCATTTGTCTGGGTACTCAGCTTATGGCTCTGGCTACCGGAGGAGATACCTATAAGCTGAAGTATGGTCACCGGAGCCACAATCAGCCGGTATTGCTTCAGGGCACTGACCGGTGTTACATTACTTCGCAGAATCATGGTTATGTCGTGGATATTGATACATTGAGCAGCGACTGGGAGTTGTATTTTACGAATCTGAATGACAATACATGCGAAGGTATCAAACACCGCAAATACCCGTTTTTTGCTACCCAGTTTCATCCTGAGGCTTCAGGCGGACCCGTTGATACCGAATTTCTTTTCGATGATTTCCTCGGTTTATTGAAGGATTATAATAACCAATAAAAATCCCCAAATATTAAAATGATGAGAGATACAATACAAAATATATCCAAAGTTCTTGTTTTAGGCTCAGCCGCTCTCAAGATCGGGGAGGCTGGCGAATTTGACTATTCCGGTTCACAAGCACTCAAGGCAATGAGAGAAGAAGGTATAAGCACCGTACTCATTAATCCCAACATTGCCACTGTCCAGACTTCGGAAGAAATTGCCGATGAGATATATTTCCTTCCGGTTACTCCCGAATTCGTTACCGATGTGATAAGAAAAGAACGTCCCGATGGAATACTGTTGGCTTTTGGCGGCCAAACGGCATTGAACTGTGGCGTTGCCCTTTACAGGAATAAAGTACTGGAGGAATATGATGTTGAAGTTTTGGGAACCCCCGTACAGGGGATCATCGATACGGAAGACCGCGATATATTCAGTCAGAAGCTCAGGGATATCAATGTAAAATCCGCAAAAAGCATTGCAACCAATAACCTGAAAGAAACTAAGGATGCCGCAGAAAAGCTGGGTTACCCGGTTATTCTCAGAGCTGCTTATGCTTTGGGAGGACAGGGCAGTGGCTTTTGCTTCAATGAAGAGGAGCTTGAAAATACAGCCTCCATTGCTTTTTCTCATTCCGAGCAGGTACTGATCGAGGAATCGCTTAAGGGCTGGAAGGAGATAGAATACGAAGTGGTTCGGGATCATTATGACAATTGCATTACCGTTTGTAATATGGAGAATTTTGATCCCATCGGCATCCATACCGGCGAGAGCATTGTGGTGGCTCCTTCACAAACGCTGACCAACCGGGAGTATCATATGCTCAGGGAGCTGTCTATACGTATCATTCGTCACATAGGAGTTGTCGGGGAATGCAACGTTCAGTTTGCTTTGGATCCGGTTTCTGAAGATTACCGGGTTATTGAAGTGAATGCCAGGTTATCCCGTTCCAGTGCTTTAGCTTCTAAAGCTACCGGTTATCCGCTTGCTTTTGTGGCAGCTAAACTGGCGCTTGGGTATGGCCTACATGAGCTGAAAAATTCGGTTACTCAAACGACACCGGCATTCTTTGAGCCTGCCCTGGATTATATAGTCTGCAAAATCCCCAGATGGGATCTGAATAAGTTTATAGGTGTTTCCAATCAGATTGGCAGCGGTATGAAAAGTGTCGGTGAGGTGATGTCCATCGGCCGGAATTTTGAGGAAGCCATACAGAAGGGATTGCGTATGATCGGCCAGGGCATGCACGGCTTTGTTGGGAATAAGGATGTAGAGACGGAGCTGCTTGAGGAGGAGCTTGCTATTCCCACCGATATGCGGATATTCTATCTTACCAAAGCTTTTTATGAGGGGTATTCGATTGAAAAATTATATGAGCTTACCAAAATAGACAGTTGGTTTCTCCAGCGGCTTAAAAATATTTTCGATCTGCATACTACACTGAAATCGCATGATTCCCTGTATGATTTACCGGATGAACTGCTCCGTGAAGTCAAGAAAAAGGGTTTTTCTGATTTTCAAATAGCACGCTTTGTGATGAAAAGCGATGATGATCAGATCGGGGAACATATGCTTCAGGTAAGGGCTCACCGAAAAGAAAGAAATATTATGCCGTCGGTTAAACAGATCGATACGCTGGCAGCAGAATATCCCGCCTATACCAATTATCTTTATCTTACCTATAATGGAGAGGAGCATGATATTCCCTTTCAATGCGATGGAAAGTCGACCATAGTATTGGGCTCGGGCGCTTACCGGATAGGAAGCAGCGTAGAATTCGACTGGTGCGGGGTTAATGCACTTAATGCTCTTAATAAGGAAGGATACCGTTCCGTCATGATCAATTATAATCCCGAAACAGTCAGCACAGATTATGATGTTTCCGACAGACTCTATTTTGAGGAGCTCACCCTTGAACGTGTTTTGGATATCATTGATCTGGAAATGCCTTATGGCGTTATTGTCTCCACAGGCGGACAGATTCCCAATAACCTGGCCCTCCGTTTACACCACCAAAATGTTAATGTACTGGGAACATCCCCTGAATCCATAGACAGGGCGGAAAATCGCCATACTTTTTCGGCTATGCTCGATCGGCTTGGTGTTGACCAGCCCAGATGGAAGGAGCTTGCAAATATTGAAGAGATTTACCGGTTTATCGATGAAGTCGGATATCCGGTATTGATCCGTCCTTCTTATGTGCTTTCGGGTGCTGCTATGAATGTTGTTTCCAACCGGGAAGAGCTGGACGAGTTCCTGAATCTGGCCGTGAAGGTTTCGAGGCAGTATCCGGTGGTGGTGAGTGAGTTTATCGAGAACGGCAAGGAAATTGAAATGGATGCTGTTGCCAACCAGGGCGATATTGTGGTTTATGCCATATCTGAACACGTGGAATTTGCAGGGGTCCACAGCGGAGATGCTACATTTGTGTTTCCCGCACAAAAAATCTATGTGGAAACGGTTCGGCGGATTAAGAAAATAGCCCGGGAAATAGCCCAGGAGTTGCAGATTACCGGACCCTTCAATGTGCAGTTCATTGCCAAAGACAATGATGTGAAGGTAATAGAATGCAATCTTCGGGCGGCCAGAAGCTTTCCTTTCGTTTCAAAGGTATTGAAAACGAATTTTATTGAATTGGCTACGCGTGTAATGTTGGGTGAGCAGGTGGAAAAACCTGTAAAATCCTTGTTTGATCTGGACTATATTGGTGTTAAAGCCCCTCAGTTTTCGTTCTCCCGGCTTCAGAAAGCCGATCCGATCCTGGGCGTTGAGATGGCTTCTACCGGTGAGGTGGGATGCATCGGGCAAACCTATTACGAAGCGATACTGAAAGCCATGCTTTCCGTAGGGTATAATATCCCTCAGAAGAATGTGCTGCTTTCTTCCGGGCCGGCCCGGTCAAAGCTGGAAATGCTTACCAGTGCAAGAATGCTTACCGAAAGGGGCTACAACCTTTACGCCACCAAAGGAACCCACGATTTTTTCACACAAAACGGGGTGGAAACTACGGTGCTGTATTGGCCGGATGAAGATCAGCAGCCCAATACCATAGATTTTCTGAAAGACAAAAAGATCGATCTGGTGGTCAACGTACCCAAACATCACGGAAAGAATGAGCTGGACAATGATTACAGGATAAGACGAACTGCCATAGATTACAATATACCCCTGATCACCAATGCAAGACTGGCCAGTGCATTCATCTATTCTTTCTGTAAATATGATACGAAGAGTCTGGAAATAAGAAGCTGGAATGAATACTGAACAATGCATGAATGCGAAAATAGCATAGAGCTAAGGGCTAAGGACATAGAGCGAAAAGCGTGGTGTTTCGGGTCCCGTGTCTCGTGTCTCGAGTTGGTGTTAGCGAAAGTTTTTCTATCATATATGATTCCTTAGTACCAGAAAAGGTTTATATTATAATCCTACAATTTCTAATAACATTTGATTGGAGTAACACGAGACCCGAGACACGAAACACGAAACTTCTACTCTTAGCCCTGAGCTCTAAGCCCTAAGCCCTATTCAATCATTTAAGCATTCTTTAAATAGAAACGTTAGACCAATATTAATCTGCAAAAAGAAGCGTGTCCTATGAATCTTATAGAGAGGGTGAGTGACATTGCCAGAAATCATTTTGAAAGCGCCGGGAGCAGCCACCGGTGGGATCATACCCAACGTGTTTATCGGATAGCACTCCACTTGGGCGAACAGGAAGATGCCGACCGGGAAATTGTTGCACTGGCGGCTTTGTTGCATGATATTGGCAGGACTGAGGAGGACCGGAGCAGGGGTCGCATCCGTCATGCCGAAAGAGGAGCCGACATGGCACGTAAAATTTTAGCGGGTGAAGGCCTTGAAGATAATAAGATCGAAAAAATCGTGCATTGTATAGTTACCCACCGGTTCAGGGACAATAAACAACCTGAAACGCCTGAAGCCAAAGTGTTGTTTGATGCGGATAAGCTGGATTCTATAGGGGCAGTGGGCATTGCCAGAGCTTTTCTTTTTGCCGGCGAAGTTGGTGCCAGACTGCACGACAAAGATGTAGATCCTGAAACCTCGGTTCCTTACAGCAAAGAAGATACAGCATACAGAGAATATCTGGTCAAACTCCAATATATAAAAGATAGATTGTTTACCAAAAGCGGACTGGAGCTTGCCAGGGAGAGGGATCGGTTTATGAATGAGTTTTTTGACCGCCTGAACCGGGAAGTGGATGGTGAAATATGAAGAGGTCAATGTTCAGTTTACCATACCTGTTGTTTTTAAGCTAAAATAACAATCCATTTAAGCTCGTTAAGTGATTTAATTTCCCAATTGATATCTTTAATATGGGGGGTGATGTTAAATTTATGTTAAATTTTCCAAATTTATCCTCATAATTGTAGGGGTGAAGTGGTGTTTTTATAAATTTGCGCCCTGTTAACAATCCAATGGACTTGTGTAATTGTTGAGTAGAAAAATTTAAACAAATGATGTTGTGGATTTGTTAGTAAAAAAGAGTAATTGGTATTATTTATAAAATTTAGTGTTATGGAAAGAAAGAAAACAAAAAAAGCAGATTTGGAAAGGAAAAAAGGCCTGTTTCTGGAGATAGGGTTTTTATTTGCCTTGGGTTTGACTGTGCTTGCTTTTGAGTGGACTACCAGCCCTGAGGAAACAAAAGGCTTTCAGAATCAGGATGAGTCTGATATTGTCCAGGAAGAAATACCGATAACCCGTCAACAAGAGAAAAAGGAGCCACCCCCACCACCACCTTCATCCACAGAAGAACTGAATATTGTGGATGACGATGTTGATATTGAAGATGAACTCAGACTGGAAAGGACAGAAGCTGATGAGGATACTGAAGTTTCGGTTGATGCTTTTGCGGAGGAAGAAGAAGAGGAAGAGGAAGAACAACAGACTTTTATGATTGTTGAAGAAATGCCTCAATTTAGAGGAGGAGGAATAGATGAGTTTCGTAATTATGTGCAGGAAACTGCGGAATATCCCACAGTAGCACAGGAAAATGGTATTGAAGGAACGGTATATACAAGATTTGTGGTGGATGCCGATGGCTCAATCAAGGAAATACAAATTGTACGAGGTATAGACCCTTCGCTTGACAAAGAAGTAAAACGCGTGATTTCCAATGCTCCGGAATGGGAGCCCGGCAAGCAAAGAGGTCAGGCTGTGAGGGTACAGTTCACCATACCCATAGTATTTAATTTGAATTAGTTTTCAAAGAAAATAATTAGTTTATTTATCTATCAATTATAGACCTGGCGGGTTTGAGTTACCCGCCAGGTCTGTTTGCTTCTACACGTTAGAATATCACCACAACTATGAAAAACTCATATTGAATGAAGTTTCTCGTTTTGTACCAGAAATAAGGGATAAGAAACAGAGTTTTGTTTTTGTAAAAGCAAAATTACGGTGTATATTCGCTAGATTATAAAAGAAGCATTTGGATGAAAAAAAAGCACCTTTTCAGAACACTGATATTTCTTGTAATTGGTATTGGAATATTTACTTATATCTATAAAGATCTAAGATTGGATCAAATTGGGAGTGCCCTTAATTCACTTAAATATGAATGGATTGTATTATCAGGGATATTTGGTCTTTCCAGTCATTTTGTGCGTGCATTAAGGTGGCAGCTCCTTATCGAACCACTGGCCCATAAACCCAGTACAGTGAATACGTATCTGGCTGTGCTCGTTTTGTATTTATTTAACATTTTAATACCCAGAGGAGGCGAAATTGCCAGATGCACCGCTTTACACAGATATGAAAAGATCCCATTTACAAAATTGCTTGGAACGGTGGTAACCGAGCGTTTGTCAGATTTAGCCATATTTGCCTTGATTTTACTTGCTCTTATATTATGGGATGACCCCATTATTGGTAATTTTTTTCAAAATAATCCCAGGCTTGTCGAAGGATTTCGGACTACCATACACAGTGAATACTTTTACCTGACTTTATTGGTCATAGCAGGAGGGGGCGTTTTTCTTTTTTATTCCGGTAGGGGCTCAAATTCAACAATCATGGACAAGATTTTGAAGGTTAAAGAGCAGTTTCGCGAGGGTATATCCACCATATCCAGGACAAGAAGCTCTTTTTTATATGTTTTTTATACTTTGTTGATTATTTTTTTATGGCTATTGATGCTCTATGTCGTGTTTTTTTCCTATGAGCCTACTTCAAACCTGTCTTTTAAGATAGCCGTGATTGCATTTGCGATCAGTTCCTTTGCTTTCATTTTGCCCATTCAAGCTGGTATCGGTGCCTGGCACTATCTCGTCATCCAGATTTTGTTTCTCTACGGCATTGATAAAGATATTGGGGCAGTGTTTGCCTTGATTTCCCATACGTTTACCAATCTAATATTTCTTGTTGCCGGTACGCTGGCTCTTATCTTTTTACCCATCATCAATCACATGGAAGTGGGTGTTAAGCTTAAAGATATAACCCAGAGCAAAGAGATGTAAAGCGTATGTAAAAAAATCAACAATAAAATTTTATCTTGCGGATTTTGAAAAATTAGGCAGTCTTATCATAATATATATGTATTCTTATAGGATTTTCTGTATATTTTTCCTGAATGCTTCCTTTTTAATGAAGAAGTTGTTTCTTTTGACATGCTTTCTCTGGATGATACCATTTATAGCCGAAGCCCAGGTTTTTTCCGTATATGATATTGATAAAAAGGATTATCCGGTGATTCGGGCCCGTTATTTATTTGTAAATGAAGATGGGGAGCAGGTTTATAATTTCAGAAGGAAAGATTTGAATGTATTTGAATATGAGGAAGAGGCCCGGATTCTTTCTCTGAAAAATCCCCGAAAGAGCCCCCCGAAAAAGCTTTCGGTTCTACTAGTCTTTGATGTATCTGGTTCGATGAGTGAGGAACGTTTGGAAATAGCCCGGGCAGCAGGTTTAAGGTTTATTGACCTGTTACCCCTGGAGGTATCCGAATGCGCTATTTCCAGTTTTGATCACATGAATTATCTGAATTCTGATTTTACTCATTCGGAACAGCGTTTGAAGAAAGCAATCAGAACACTAAAGCCTCAGGGAGGTACCAGCTACAATTCAGGTTTTATCAATCCCCACGCTGGCGCTTTTCAAATTGCAAAAGAGGGAAAATACAAGAAGGTAGTCATATTTTTAACCGATGGATTAGGTGAAGGGAATGCATCTGAGATCATAAGCCAGGCTGAGAAACATGATATCATCGTTTATCCGGTTACTGTTGGATTAGGAGTGCCCGATATTTTAAAAACAGTGGCCTTGAAATCAGGCGGTCGATATTTTGGTGAAGTTACCGATACTTCTGAAGCCAAAGAGATCTATAACCAGATATTGCTTAATGCCCAGTCTTTAGAGCCCGGTGAAATAACCTGGAGAAGCCCCAATGGATGTCATGAGAATATCGAGACATTGTTTTCTTATAAAGAACATACCGTGGAGTCATCTTATAAACTGTCCGACCAGCAAAGGGTAAGACTTGATGTGGATCCTGCGTTCATTCATTTTGAGCCGTCAGATACCGGGGAGCGTTCTGAAAATATTGAGCTTACCGCCAGAAATTCAGATTTTACAATACAGGATATTGTGCTGGAAGAAGAAGGTTTTTCACTGGAAAATCCTCAATATACTCCTTTTCAGGTAAAGAATAATTCAACGGCAAATATAAGCTTGAATTATGATAACTCGCCTGACAATGGATCTTTTACGCCAATAAAGATTATCAATGATCAATGCCCCGATTATTATATTTATGCAAAAGCAGGCAGTGGATCGGATGCTGCCAGCCTTGAGCTGATCACACCCAATGGGGATGAAGTGTATTCCGCAGGGTTAAAGGGAAATATAGAGTGGGAAGGAATTTCTGAACGGGACAGTATTGCAGTTTGGTTTTCACCTGATACGGGAGAAACCTGGCAGCCTGTTGGTACTGCCGGTGGTTTGTCTGATGAATGGAAGATCCCCGCCGTTAAGGGAACGGATAATTTGATCAGGATTGAACAGAGTAATGACGATTCGGGAGCCAGAGGCATAGAGACCTTGCTAACACTGAGTGGCACCGGTTATAGTGCACATAATGCCCGTTTTGTCGGAAAGGGCCAGTACATTCTTACGGTCGGGGATGATCATTCCCTGAAATTATGGGATGCAAAAACAGGAGAATACATCCGCTCCCTTAGGTTTCATGCGGATTGGGTATACGATGCTGTGGACAGTCCTGATGGTAAAAAAATTGTATCTGCCAGTGATGACGGCACTGCCATGATTTTTAGCCTCGAAAACCACGGAGAGCAGCATCGGCTTTCTGCTAATTATTCAGGTATCAATAAGGCCATTTTTTCAAACAGTGGAGCGGAGGTTATTACGGCGAGCGATGACGGTGCACTGAGGATATGGGATGCCAACACTGGTCGCCATAAATATGGAATCCGGGCTCACAGCAATTGGGTACTCGATGTTGATCAAAGTCCGAATGGGAAACTCCTTGCTTCAGGAGGTGATGACGGGGTGATCCGGATCTTTCGCTATAACCAAAGGACGAGGGGACGGAACATTAATGAACATTCCCTTAGAGCTCATAACGGTTGGGTAACGGAGGTAGAATTTAGTCCTGACGGAACAAAGATAATCAGTGCCTCCAGGGACGGAACAGTCCGGCTGTGGGATACCCATACGGGTTCATTGCTGCATACTTTTAACCAGCACAATGATGAAGTCTATTCTGCTGGTTTTAGCCCGGACGGGAACCGCATATTAACCACCGGCCGTGATGGTATTTTACGTTTATGGGATCTGCAAAGTAAGCATATGGTACACATGTTGAAGGCCGGAGAGGATAAGTGGTACCGCCGGGCCTATTTCGGCCCTGATGGCAACCGTATTATCACCATTAACAACGAACGTAAGGTGGAAATATGGGTGATCAATGATAACGAACCTTTTCAGGAAGATGAATCCGATGAGCCTTTTCGTATTGTATCTCCGAAACCTGCCCTAAAGAAAGTCGATTTTGGAGACCATATTACCGGAGTGTCTGTTGATACTTTGATAAACAATTTTTTCAGGAACCCGAGGGACCATTCTCTCAGGGTTAACAATGTATTTATCGGAGGAGCAGACAGAAAGGATTTTTCACTGGTTTCCGGGCATCAATCCTTTACACTTCACCCCGGAAAATCAAAGGATATTGAGCTGAATTATTCACCCAAGCTTACAGGTAGCAGTAAGGCTTATCTAGGCATTGTTACTCCGACGGATACTGTAAAAGCTCCACTTCTCGGTAAAGGCATTGAGAAAGATTATAGCATTCCAGCAGACCGGTTAAATTTTGGTAGTCTGAAAATCAATCAAGAACGGGATACGTCATTAGTGTTTATTGAGAATAATGGAAGTACTTCATTGGCTGTTGAGGATTTTAATATTGAAGGAGCCGGAGAATCACAGTTTGCCATTAAAAATATTATAAAGAAAGAGCGGTTATCTCCCGGTGCATCAAAACGCATAAGCCTTGCTTTCAATCCGACGCAGGGCGGAAGATCAAATGCCGTTCTGGCTTTTCGTGTGGACGATCGTTTGCATAAGATAAATTTGTTTGGTAAGGGTTTGGCTCCACGTGAGATTCATTTGGAAGGAAAAGTATTAACACAATCCGATCATCAGCCCTTATCGGCATCAATTCAGAGTTTTGACTCAAAATCCAATCGTTTGCTGGATGAAATCAAATCCGGTAAGGACGGCCGGTATAGTTTTACTTTGAATCCTGAAAGAGCATACAGGATCGTAGCGGATAAGGAAGGATATATTCCGGGAAGTATTCACCTGGATCTGACCGGAACCCAGACCTCAGAAAAAATAGTAAGAGACATTTATCTCCCTTCCATTGATTCAGGATCGACTGTAGTGTTAAATAACATTTTCTTTGAATATGCAAAGGCCCGTTTAACCCAGAACTCACAAGCTGAGCTGGATCGTATGGGCAGATTTCTGGAGGAGCATCCGGGCATTACCATTCAATTATCCGGTCATACCGACAGCATCGGTACCCGGCAGAATAATTTGGTATTGTCAAAGCGCAGAGCTCAAGCCGTCAAAGATTATTTAATTGAAGCAGGGATCAGCCCTGAAAGAATGACCACTAAAGGGTTTGGGGAAACGCAACCTGTAGCTGAAAATGATACACCGGAAGGTCGCCAGAAAAACCGGAGGGTGGAATTTACTATTACGTCTCGATCTGATTCTTTAGAGAATTAGGGCCTGTTAACGTAGTATATGTTGTTTATCTTATTTTTGGGTAAACAAATTTTCCTGTTCAGGTGTCTTATTTGTGTTTAACTTTCAATCAAAAATAGACTTATTATATGGAATATCCAGTAAAAATACTGAAAATAAATCAGATAACACATGATGTTAAGGAGTTTATAACTGAAAAGCCCAAAGGTTATACCTATATACCAGGTCAGGCTACAGTGGTTTCAATTAAAAAACCAGGCCTGGAGAATGACAAACGACCTTTTACTTTCACTTCGCTGAACGATGATAGAAACCTGGAATTCACTATAAAAATTTATAGTGAAAAACACGGCGTTACCGATTCCATGGATGAGTTGGAAGAGGGCGATGAACTGATCATCAATGAGCCATGGGGTGCCATAAAGTATAAGGGTCCCGGGTATTTTATCGCCGGAGGAGCAGGGATTACTCCGTTTATTGCCATATTACGCCAACTGAAGAAAGACGGGGCCGTTGACGGCAATATGCTGTTCTTTTCCAATAAAACCAGAAAAGATATTATTCTGGAGGATGAATTAAGGGATATCCTTGGTGACCAGGTGATCTTCACCCTTAGTCGTGAAAATCATCCCGATTACCATTACGGCCATATTGATGAGGCGTTTCTCAAAGAACACATTAAGGATGTCAACAAACAATTTTATGTATGTGGCACACCCGAGATGACGGATGAGATCAGCAAAGCCCTGGAAAAAATGGGAGCTTCTCCGGACTCAGTCATTTTTGAAGGGAAATAATCTGGGATTTGAATGGTTATTTTTAACACGCCGGGCTCATAGATGGTGGCATCGGGCAATTGT
>JBNJFN010000039.1:0-16062 GCA_051746885.1 Bacteroidota bacterium
TCATTAAATAATGCCTGACATCCCGGACCTGTTTCATTATGCAAGGTAAACCATAGCTGAACAAAATACAAATATGTAATTATATGCGCCTGGTCTGGCTCTTCCGGAACCCGGCGCCAGACTGGTGCGGTGGCATGTGTGCGACCTCCTGATTATGAGTTTCCTTTTTTCGTTATACTATCTGCTTCGAATATACTGAGATAATTGCGGTATCAGCAACATTAACAGGGAGTTGTGCTTTTTTCCCAATAAGATTAACTGTTCATTTTATGTAAAATTTTACATTGGGTTATATGGATTTGTAGAAATACTGGCGAAAAAAACGGCACCAACACCCCAACTATTTACAATCTAATTACATGAATTGTATCTAATTCATGTGTTCAGGCACATGTATTCGATCTATTTTATGTATATTAGCATAATTTTATTAATTAATAATGATAAACCGCAAGCTTTTCCCCTATATAATTAACATTTTAAAGCCCGGATTTGCTGTTGGGCTTTTCGGTGCCAGGAGAACCGGAAAAACTGTCCTGATAAACCAAGTTGCGGAAAACAGCACCAGGTAAATCTCTTGTTTTGTCCGGTGAGGACTTTGAAGTTCAGGAAATATTCTCCAGTCAAAAACTTAGCCTGCTGAAATCAACCACCTCGGGCTATACTCACCTGTTCATAGATGAAGCACAAAAAATCCCAAACATAGACATCAATCTTAAGCTGATTATTGACAATATCCCCGGGATCAGTATCTTTTTTACAGGGTCCTCTTCATTCGAACTCTACAATCAGATTGGGGAACCATTAACAGGCAGAAGCATATTTCTGAATTTATTCGGGTTCTCACAGGAAGAACTGAATGAAGATTTTCTGGAAGCAAGAAAATCACTGGATAATAAGCTCATTTACGGTCTGTATCCCCAGGTATATATGGAGCCGGGGACTGACCAAAAGGAGGAAATCCTGAATGGAATCAAAAACGGCTATCTGCTTAAAGACATTTTAGAATTTGATCTTCAGAAAGATTCTGTTTTTGTCTTGAATCTTTTGCGACTCATTGCTTTTCAGATAGGTCAGGATATTTCATATTCTGAAATGGCTGGCAGGCTTCAGGTCAATGTTAGAACTGTTCAGCGTTACCTGAATATACTGGAAAAGATGTTCATTATTTTCTCCTTTCCGGGATTAAGCAGGAATATGAGAAGCGAATATACAAAAACACCCCGCTACTACTTTTGGGATAACGGTATTCGAAATACGCTTATTGCCAACCTTAATCCTGTTAATATCAGAAATGATGTTGGTCAGCTCTGGGAAAATTACTGTATTTCTGAACGGCAAAAGTACCTTTCCTACAACAGGATCACGGCAAACAAATTTTTCTGGAGAACCTATACTCACAAAGAAATAGATTATATTGAAGAGAGAGATGGAATGCTCTATGCATACGAAATGAAATATTCAAGCAAATCTTCGCAAATCCCAGCATTATTCCTTGAAAACTATCCCAATTCTGAATTCAATGAAGTAAATAGGGATAGTTTTATTGATTTTCTAACTTCGAAATAAAAACCAAAATAATGGTGTTTGCTCCAACCAAACCGATGGTCAATTAGCCTGTTTCTTCCAGTAAATATCGGGGCTGTCTCATAACTGTCATTCTGAGCGAATGCGAAGAATCTGGTATTTGATTGTCAGTTAGTTAGATCCTTCGCGGATCCCTGCTTCCCTTCGATAAACTCAGGGCAGGTCGCAGGGACATGGCTTCGGAGGGCGGAGGTGGGCCCAGCTGGGCTCGAACCGGACCGAGGGAAAAGAACCGAACAAAGTGAGCTCATGAGCAGAGCGAATAAATGATCCGGTGGATCATCTCCCCGAGGGGCCAGACTGCCGCGGTGGCATGAGTTCGACCCCCTGATTATGAGTCATATTGTTTGTTTTATTTCCATAATTATGTATTTTTGTATATATTTGGAAATATATGTGGGTTGAATTTCAGGACAAAATGAGACCGTTTCGGGTGTTTTCAGTGCAGGATGTAAGAAAGCAATTTCCATCCATGAACCTGATGAACCTGGTCCGTTGGCAGGAAAAGGGATATATTATTAAATTGCGCAATCGCTGGTATGCGTTTAACGATGCGGAAAGCAGTGAAAATATGGAATGGCTGGCCGCCAACCTGATCTATTCTCCCTCTTATATTAGTTTACATACTGCTCTTTCCTGGTATAACCTGATACCGGAAATGATAGCAACCACCACCTCTGTTACTACCCGGAAGACTAACAAATTTTCAACCCCTTTGGGATCTTTTGATTATCACAGCATAAAACCGGAATTATTTGGTTTTGGATATGTACTTGAAGATATGGATCCCATCAGGGGTAAACTCGGAAAAAGCAGGAAGATTATGCTTGCCTCCCGTCAGAAAGCCATTCTGGATTTCTTCTATATCAATAATTATTACAACACTGAGAAGGATATTGAAGATCTGCGGCTGAACGAAACAGAATTACAGCAAATCATCAATGACGAGTTTTATCAAAATCTTGGAAGGTATCAAAGCAACGCGCTTGAGCGCAGAATCCGGAAATTGACTAAAATCTACAGTTTATGATAAACTTTGAAGAGATAAAATCCTTCTTCGCTGAAAGTCTTCGAAAAAGCCCATCCCACTTCGAGTACATGCTGAAAGAATATTTCCATTACAGGATGCTTGATGTGATCTATTCCGGGGAATACGCTTCAAAATTGAGTTTTACCGGCGGAACCAGCCTTCGAATCCTTCATAATATTCAGCGATTCAGTGAAGACCTTGACTTTGACTGTTTTAATCTGTCAAGAGAAGAGTTCATGAGCCTGACCGACAAGGTTATAGACAGGCTTAGGCAGGAAGGTATTAAAGTTGAAGCCGATGACAAAGAAAAGGATCAAAAACTGGATGCATTCAGGAGAAACATCATTTTTCCCGGATTACTATTTGATTTGGGCTTTTCTGGTCACCGGGAGAAGAAACTCATGATCAATATCGAATGCGAACCACATCATTATGCATACGAGCCGGCGAAGCCCATTATCCAGAAATTCAATGTGTTTACTCAGGTCTTTGCACCTTCACCTGATATTCTATTATCTATGAAAACAGGAGCGGTTCTGGGAAGAGGAAAAGGCAGGGATTATTATGATTTTATCTTCCTATCGGGAATTACAGAGCCAGATTTCGGTTATCTGGAGCTTAAGTTCGGGATTATCAATTACTCGCAATTATACGATAGGATTCTTGAATCCTGTAAGGAAACAGATTTCAAACAAAAGTCTAGAGATTTTGAAAAACTGGTATTCGATCCGGTAGAAACAAAGAAAGTGCTGTTATTTAAAGAGTATATCCAACAAAAAAAAGAGGGTCATGCCAAACACTAAAATCTTCAACTATGCTAAAACGATTAAAGATCAATAAAAACTTCAAACCATGCCCCGCCGAAGAAGGGGAAGAGGTCTATGCGAATGGGATTTTCAAGTTTAATATTTCCAAAATGATCCCGTATATCCAAAACAACCCGGATGTGTTTACTCCTGAGACCGTAATTGTGAACGAAATATATACCACGTCTCCCCACATCAATGAAGATCACTTGGAGTCTGTGGATGTTTCCAAACCGGTGATACTTGCAGAAATCGCTCCGGGCCGGTATAACCTGATTGACGGAAATCACAGGGCAGAGAAAGCTATCCGGATTGGAATAAATGAGTTAAAAGCATACCGGCTAAACGTCTCCCACCATATTCAATTCCTGACCCATAAGGAAAGTTATGAGAAGTACATTGATTACTGGAATGATAAACTCAAGCAGCAGATTGGAACTTTTGCAAAGGATACACTATATCACATGAATATAGTATTAATGGGATTTGAGCCGTATATTTGGAGAATGGTTCAGGTAAAACCTGAAATGCCCCTGGTGTTTTTTCACAGGCTCATTCAGCAAGTAATGGGATGGCAAGACTTGCACCTTCATCACTTTATTAAGGGTGATACGTTTTATGCCCCCAGACTGGATGATGGAGGGTGGGGTACGATGAAGCAAGTGGATTACAGTGATCTGACGATAAAAGATATCCTGACCAAACAACATGAACGCATAAGCTACGAATATGATTTCGGGGATAGCTGGCAGCATGAAATCATACTTGAAAAGATCGTACCCCTCGGAATGAAAGAACACCCTGTTTGTCTGAAAGGCAGAATGAAATGTCCTCCCGAAGATTGCGGCGGCATACGGGGCTACATGGATCTGCTGGAAGAGCTCAGCAAACTGGATGGGGCTGAACGCAAGTTATACCTGGAAGATCGGTTTATGGACGACTTTGATCCGGAGCATTTCGACAAGGAAGAAATCAATCAGCAACTAAAGGAATGGAAGGCAGTATGGATGAACAAATGGGAATAAAAAGAGTACCCTATTACAAGAAACCAAAAGAGATAACTGTTGAGGAATGGCAGGCAGCCCTCAGGAAACAGTTCGCCCTGGAGCAGAAATTCAAAGTCACTAATACCGGATCCGAGCCCCTATATTCAGATTACGAAGTCTATAATCCACAAACAAATAAAACCTACAAAGTATCCATCAGGGACAACATCAGCAGTTTTAATTACTGTTCGTGTCCGGATTTCAGGGTGAACACTCTGGGCACATGCAAACATGTGGAATTCGTCCTGCTAAGTAAACTCAGGTATAAGAAGTACCAAAAACTTATTACAAAATCCCAAAAGAACACATATTCCTCCTTGAGTATTTTCTACGGCAAGGACCGGCTTTTAAGGCTTAAGAAAGCGAATCATATTGACCAGTATCCACGAGAGGAAGAATTCTTTGATGAAGAGGGTTTTTTGCTAGCCGGAATGATCACCGAACTGGATACATTCATCAAAGAAACCACCGCCATAGACCCGGCATTTCGCATTTACCCGGATGTTTTTGAATTTATCAAAGGTCACAAGGAGGCAAGGTCAAGAAGAGAAAGGCTAAAGGAGATATTCCCGGATGGAACAGACAGTAAAATCTTTGATGATCTTGTTCGCACTAAGCTCTACCCCTACCAGAAGGAAGGAGTAATGGGAATGCTCAGGGCAGGCAGGGTTTTGCTCGCCGATGATATGGGGCTCGGGAAGACCGTTCAGGCCATTGCCGCCGTGGAAGTTTTTGCCAGGTTCTTCGGAGTATCCCGGGTCCTGATCATTTGCCCAACTTCCCTGAAATACCAGTGGAAAAGCGAGATCATTAAATTCACCGGCAGGGAAGCCTGCATTGTGGAGGGTCTGGTGCATAAAAGAAAAGATCTTTACCGGCAAGACAATTTCTACAAAATCATCAGCTATGGAGTGGTCCGTAATGATCTGCACCTAATCGAAGGATTGAATGCCGGACTTATAATTGTTGATGAGGCACAACGAATTAAGAACTGGAAGACACAAACCGCACAGGGAGTGAAAAAGATCCGTACAGAATATGCTATCGTTACTACAGGTACCCCTCTTGAGAACCGCATTGATGAACTGCACTCACTAGTGGAATTCCTCGACATGTATAAGCTGGGGCCCCTGTTTCGTTTTCTGCACAATCACCAGGTCCTGGATGAGTCCGGGAAAATGACAGGCTACAGAAATCTTCGAACAATCAAAAAAACCCTTGAAGACATCCTGATCAGAAGGACAAAAAAAGAGATACGTGATCAGCTTCCCGGAAGAATCGATAAGAATTTTTTCGTTGAAATGACCTTTGAACAGTCCGCTGAACATGAAGACTATTACAATTCAGTGGCCCGGCTGGCCAGTAAGTGGATTCGATTTGGATTCCTTGAAGAAGAGGAAAGGCAGTTGCTGATGACTTGTCTCAATTGTATGCGCATGGTGGCCGATTCAACCTATATTCTTGATCCTAAAACCAATAATGGAAACAAAGTTCCCGAAGTCACAAGCCTTATCAGGGATCTTATGGAATACAAAGAGAATAAGCTGGTCATTTTCAGCCAGTGGAAAAGGATGTTTGAACTTCTCATCAGGGAATTCAGGAAAACGGGCTTGCAGTTTGTTTACCTGAATGGGGATGTCCCTGCCATTCAGCGAAAAAAGATTATTGAGCAATTTCGTGAGGATAAGAACCTTCGTGTATTCCTTTCCACTGATGCCGGGGGAGTCGGGGTAAACCTGCAACAGGCAAACATCCTGATAAACCTTGATCTGCCCTGGAATCCGGCAGTGCTTGAACAACGAATCGGTAGGATATATCGGCTTGGACAAAAAAAGAAGATCCAGGTATTCAATTTCGTTTCAGCATATTCCATTGAACATCGCATTCTGCATCTGCTTGAATTCAAGAAAACTGTATTCGCCGGAGTACTGGAAGAGCAAGGAGAGGACCAGGTCATGATTGAGGGATTCATGAAATCGGTTCAGAACCTGCTCAATGTGGATCTCCGCCAGTTAGACAGTAGCTTGCCAAGATACAATCAGGAAAGGGAAGAAGTCTTGCGTGTAGCTGAAGAAAACGCGGTCCTTGAAAAGAATCTGTCAAAAAATCATGTTCCAAAAGAAAGAGACATAAGCCCTCAAAAAAACGGAACTCCGGTAAATTCATTGCCGGTCCCACAAACAGGATTTCGAGGCAGAATCAGGAAATGGTTCAAATCTGTGCTGTCATTATTTAAGCGTTCCTGATAGCTAAAGTATATCATTTCTACTGGTCTGGTATTCCGAAAAAGTCCATGAATAACTTCTCGGATAACTTAACGGCCTCATCTGACAGAGCAACGGATTTTGTCTTTCGCTTTGGATCTGAAATGTACCCCTTCTCATGCAGCCTGTCCAGAGTATCCCAGTCAAAGCCTTTCCAGGCCCGACTACCATATTTATCGCTTTCGCTTACAAGCCACATTAAGGCCAGTGTAGCCTGATCAACTTTTTCCTTGTCGTATTTCATACTTCATCCGATTTATTCGTATCTAAATATTCGTTTACCCGGTTGATGATTTCAATGAACCTCGCTTCACTGATCTTTCCATTATTCTTCTTCGAATTAACATTAGCAAAGATAAGAACACTTCGCCTGTTGATATTGTATATATCGGGTTTTCCGGATTTTATCATTGATGAGAACATGGCAGTTCTTCCTGGGGTCAACAAGTTTCCAGTCAGATCTTACTCCAAGTGGTTGGTTATCAATCGTGGGCCCGGCCGGACTCGAACCGGACCGAGCGTTAAAACCGAACGAAGAGAGCTCATGAGCAAAGCGAATAAAATGATCCGGGGGATCATTTTAGCTAGGAGACAGACTGCAGCGGGGGCCTGTGTGCGACCCCCTGATTATGAGTCTTCTTTTTTAGATATATTATTCGGTCCGAAAAAGTCGGGTTATTTGAGTTATCCTCAACATTAACAGAGGTTTATGTTTTTACACCAGTATAATTAACTGTTCATTTTATGTAAAATATTACACGGTTTACATGAATTTATAGAAATACTGGCACAATTATTTATTGCTCCACATCTTACATCGACCCGGTTTTCTTATCAATGGAATTACTAACCTGTTCTCCAATGAATTTAGCAAAATCTGTGATATCATTACCAGCACTGGCCTTTTCTAATGCGGACATATATTGCTCACGTTTATCCATCTTTATAACTGTCCATGGATAATTACCTGATGCTAACATCACATTCATTATAAAACGAGCTATCCTTCCGTTACCATCAAAATATGGATGTATATAAACAAATATAAAATGGCCAAGAACTACCCGAACACTAACTTCTGGCTCTTCTTTAAGCAAATCGAAAAAAACAGGCATTGTATCCCGAACAGCTTCATGCCTGGGTGGAGTATGCATTGTACCTTTTATATAAACCGGCCCATTACGATATCCAGCCAGATCTGATGCTTTTGCAAGCCCTACAGCTACGCTAGGAGCGAATAATTCACGGTACCAACTACTATGGTCGTTATCCACAACTTCTCCTGGATTTTCACCCTCTAGCACAGATTTAATACTAGCTTTAACAACTTGAAATGCCTGAAAATAACCACGTGCAGCCATGGCATCCTTTTGTTGTCTATCCTCTGCACTTTTATTGGGATCCCAATCACCACTTGCTACTTTCTCAATCAGTTCAGGAGTAACCCGATAACCTTCAATGGAAAGCGAATGATAAGCATCAATTTTATAATTTTCCTGAACATGCTTGAGATAATCATTTACCTTTATGATTTCTTTCGGAGCATGGGGAAAATACTTTATTACTTCAACTCGCATCTGTTCCCACATGATTTTAATACGATTGACATATGGCGATACCTCTCTTGAACTTAGCTCAAGTTCCATCTTTTCATTAAATGGATCTGTCTCCCTAACATCATAACCGGCAGATTTCATGGTAGCCAGAATATCATTGGCAATCTTATCATTTCTAATATTCCGAAACGCTCCCGAAAGTCTTCCGGCAACCAAACTTTTACCCCCATCCAATAGTTTCGCCAATAGTCCCGATGAATCTTTTACCATGGCTAAGCATGTTCGTGCATCCGTTGGATGACGTGTATAGAAGTCAGAGCTAACGGCAACAAGTCCTGCTTCTAAAGAATAAACCTGCATACCTTCAATTTCGTTACGTTCATTATGATGCGGGATTTCAACTTTTGAATCAAAAACTGAAGAACCATGTAATAGATTCACCCTGTTATTAGAGGCTTTGGGAGAACGAATTAGAAGTTGGGTTGGTACCATGAAATTGCCACTATGCAATGAAAGCGACTGTTCAGGAGATAAACACCAATCCTTGCCAAAACGGGAATCAATGTATAAAGCGATGAAATTCCAAAAAGAAATATACCAGGATGTTGTTTCACCTTTCTTTTCATCAGAGGGACAGGAAATATACCAACCCTTGATTACTTCCCTTATAAATCCATTATCAATTAATCGTTCTTTATGAGTTCGGGATAAATCACCCGCCTTGATAATCGCAATACCTCTTTCATTTTGAAGTTTCTCAAGTTTGACTAAAGATTCAGCAAGTTTTTTCGAAGGTGTTGCCATGATAGTCTTTATTGAATGTTCATTAATCGGTTCCGTTTCTTTTTTATTGAAAAACGCTGAGTCAAATTAAGTATATGCTGTTGTGTTATTTTAAGTATATATTGTTGTGTTAAATTAAGTATATACTGTTGTGCTGTTTTAAGTATATTTTGTAAATATACACATAATCAATGAAATAAAGCTAATTGAAAGATCATTATTTTCGGTTGAAGAGATTCAACTTTGGTGGTAAAATTGGAAAAACCGGACTGATTGACCAGTTTTTCCACTTGGGAGAAAAAGTATCAAACCCAAAAACTTATCCCACCAACCTTTTCCCCCAAATCCTGGCGTCAAACTGGCAACAAAGAAAAAACCACCTACAAAATGAATTGTAAGTGGTTGATTATTATGTGGTCCCAGCTGGGCTCGAACCGAACCGAGGGAAAAGAACCGAACAAAGTGAGCTCATGAGCAGAGCGAATAAATGATCATGTGGATTATTTCCCCGAGGGGCCAGACTGCCGCGGGGGCTGGTGTGCGACCCCCTGATTATGAGTCTTCTTTATTCTTTACATTTTTAGATCCGAAAAAATTGGGTTATTTAAGTTATCTCCAACGTATTCAGGACTTTATGTTTTTATCCCAGTAAAATAAAATGTATTTTATATGTAAAATATTACATTGTTTTACATGGATTTTCAGGAATACTGGCGAAAAAACTGGCACCAACACCCCAACTATTAACCATCTAATTACATGAATTATATTAAATTCATGTGTTCAAGCACATGTATTCGGTCTATTTTATGTATATTAGCATAGTTTTATTAATTAATCATGATAAACCGCAAGCTTTTCCCCTATATAATTAACATTTTAAAGCCCGGATTTGCTGTTGGGCTTTTCGGTGCCAGGAGAACCGGAAAAACTGTCCTGATGAACCAGGTTGCAGAAACAGCACCAGGTAAATCTCTTGTTATTTCCGGTGAAGACTTTGAAGTTCAGGAAATATTCTCCAGTCAAAAACTTAGCCTGCTGAAATCAACCACCTCGGGCTATACGCACCTGTTCATAGATGAAGCACAGAAAATCCCAAACATAGGGATCAATCTTAAGCTGATTATTGACAATATCCCCGGGATCAGTATCTTTTTTACAGGGTCCTCTTCATTCGAACTCTATAATCAGATTGGGGAACCGTTAACAGGCAGAAGTATATTTCTGAATTTATTCGGGTTCTCACAGGAAGAACTGAATGAAGATTTTCTGGAAGCTAGAAAATCACTGGATAATAAGCTCATTTACGGTTTGTATCCCCAGGTATATTTGGAGCAGGGGACTGACCAAAAGGAGGAAATCCTGAATGGAATCAAAAACGGCTATCTGCTTAAAGACATTTTAGACTTTGATCTTCAAAAAGATTCTGTTTTTGTATTGAATCTATTGCGACTCATTGCCTTTCAGATAGGTCAGGATATTTCATATTCGGAAATGGCCGGCAGGCTTCAGGTCAATGTCAGGACTGTTCAGCGTTACCTGAATATACTGGAGAAGATGTTCATTATTTTCTCCCTTCCGGGACTAAGCAGGAACATGAGAAATGAATATACAAAAACACCTCGCTACTACTTTTGGGATAACGGTATTCGAAATACTTTGATTGCCAACCTTAATCCAATTAATATCAGAAATGATATTGGTCAGCTCTGGGAGAATTACTGCATTTCTGAACGTCAAAAGTACCTTTCCTACAACAGGATCACGGCAAACAAATTCTTCTGGAGAACCTATACTCAAAAAGAAATCGATTACATTGAAGAGAGAGATGGAATGCTCTATGCTTACGAAATGAAATATGCAAGCAGATCTTCGAAAATCCCGGCGCTATTCCTTGAAAATTATCCCGATTCTGAATACAATGAAGTAAATCGGGATAGTTTTATTGATTTTCTAACTTCTAAATAATAACAAATCCTTCTCTTAAATTTATGAAGTTGTCATAATAAAGCAGCAGATTTAGACGTAAACGAATGTATTTCCATTTGGACCAAAGGATCGCAACTGAGCAGTGTAATAGCTATTAATGTTAATACAAATAATTTTTTCATATTCAGGAGTTACATGATATTATTTTAATTGACATACTCCAGGATATCACCGGGTTGACAATCTAAAGCCTGACAAATGGCCTCCAAGGTCGAAAAACGAACAGCCTTCACTTTTCCTTGTTTAAGAATAGATAAATTGACCGTTGATACACCGATAATTTCTGAAAGCTCTTTCAATTTCATTTTTCGTTTAGCAAGCATGACATCCAGGTTCACTACTATAGCCATAGTCCTATATTTAAATGGTGAATGAACTTTCGATTTCGCTTAAAAGATCATCATAGTTCTTTTCGTTTTTTCCCCAGGAGGTGATCTGGAAAAATGTTACCGAACAAAATTCCATTATTGTTTCATCGCCAATCGTTTCAAAACTTATATACAGGTTCTCTCCCCACGATTTAAAAGTGATGTTTGTAACAGCCAGTATTTCAAATCTATCCTTGTCGGCTTCAACCAATTTGAATTTTGAATGATCGATGACCTCTATCATCTTTTCAAACATTAATTCTTTAGGGATATCAAATGCCTTTTCTGATCGAACCTTAGAGGTCAGCAGATTGAATGGACTGCTGAAATAATTTTTAAAAAAGAGTGATCTTCTAATTACCAAATTGAATATAAAAAACCCCAGAATTAATAAGGGGACAGTGAATAAGACAGGGTTTTCAGGCTCTAAAAGGTAAGCGCTAAAAACAGGTATAATGACTATGATCGCCAGGACTAGAAGCCATATTGTTATGTCCTTCAAGGTCGGTTTATGAGTGATATGTTTCATAATAATTAGTTTTATTTAGAGACAAAGATAAACACAAAATAATGTTAAACAATTTATTATTAATGTTTTTCATTATTTTATTAATGTTTCTTCAAGCATTAGTATTAGTAGGAGAAAAGCACTGAAAGCTTCCATAAGAATTTGGCCGGTCACAAGCATTGTCTTCGTTTGATATAAAATTTTGCAATAGAGTATAATGGAGGACCCCGGAAAATTCAGTATTTTCTCAGGAAGCCAAAAGGTCTAGGCAACTGAATTAATAATCGAAATGGATAGCTAAGAAAGGTTTCTATTAACACCAACCTTCCCATAAAATATAAGCGAAAAACTGGCAACATACTGGCAACAAACTGGCACCAAAGAAAAAACCACCTACAAAATGAATTGTAAGTGGTTGATTATTATGTGGGCCCAGCTGGGCTCGAACCAGCGACCCCCTGATTATGAGTCAGGTGCTCTAACCAGCTGAGCTATGGGCCCCTATTCTTAGCCGGTCAATTTCGGACTGCAATATTAAAGCATTTCTGCAATATATGCAACTTTTTTATCCATAGTTCTGCCTGTGGACATAGCTATTAACCCCGCCAGGGCTGGTGTGGTAATATAATTAACACCAGGGTTTGCATATATTAACATTTCCCAAACCTTTTTTTGCAGCTTTTGTTATAATATTGACAGCTTATTTTTCTAAATAAATGCTGCCAGGAAAATAAATAATTAAACCATATACCCGTAAAAAAACACCTGTGAATAAGCTGATTAAATTTTAAGATAGGAAATATTTTTTACTTGTTATAGTATATTTTATAATGGGCCTTCCCCCGGGGATTTTATTTACCCTGACGCCAGTAGATGAATTAAGCTTAACACCCTTAAAAAAATGGTTTTAATTTCGAATAATATAGACCATACGGAAAGCCGGATATCGAATTAAAATTAAAAAGTGTTATCTTTTCTGCCATAATTATACAATAGTGATGATATTTGACTTATAAAATGAAATATCAGGAAAATGAGTAGTACAAATGATCCGATAAGCAGGGAAAAAAAGAAGGTGTTTGATCTCTCTTTCGACCTGCTGCTCAAGATGGGGGGCTTATTCCTCGTGGTATTCCTTTGCTATAAGATTATACAGCCATTTATAAATATCCTGCTGTGGTCACTAATTATTTCAATAATACTGTTTCCTGTGTTCGAGCTGGCAAACAGGTACCTGGGCGGGAGGGAAAAGCTGTCAGCACTGCTGGTTACCCTGGTCAGCCTGTCCGTCCTTGTCTTTCCCAGCATATGGCTCGTTAACCAGCTCGTTGACGGGGTAAAGGAGATAGCAGCCCTTATACCCGAAGGAAAGCTAAGGATACCCCCTCCCAGCGAATCGGTAGCCGACTGGCCCCTTATCGGCGAATGGATGTATGATAACTGGATGCAGGCCTCGAAGAACCTGGGTGAATCGCTGAAAGGCTTTATGCCACAGATAAGCAATTTCGGGGAAAAATTATTTAGTATGCTGGCCAATACAGGGATGGGCATACTGCAGTTTGCCGTTTCCATTATCCTTGGAGGTGTTTTCCTGGTCTTTTCCAGGGGGGGATCACGTTCAGGATCTGCCCTGTTTGAGAAGATTGCTGGCGACAGGGGTGAAGAATTCAAGCAGGTATCCCTAAGCACAATACGTAATGTGGCCACGGGTGTGCTGGCCGTAGCCATAATACAAACCACTCTGCTGGGCATTGGGCTTGTACTGGCTGAAATACCGCTGGCTGCAGTATGGATTATCATAATACTTATTATGTCCATAGCACAGATACCGGTGATCCTTTTTAATATACCCATGATAATCTATATCTTTGCTTTCATGGATCCCCTGCCCGCTGTGTTATGGTCCGTATACCTTGTTGTAATGGGACTGATAGATAATTTCCTGAAACCAATATTTATGAGCCAGGGAGCCAGTGTGCCCATGCTGATTATCTTTTTCGGTGCCATAGGTGGATTTATAGCCTTTGGCTTTATGGGCCTCTTCCTGGGAGCCATCATATTATCCCTTGCTTATAAGCTTTACATCACATGGCTTGAAGAACATTAAAAAATATTGAATACAATATGGGAATTCTACTGACTTATCTTGGAATAGCATTATTCTTTTCTTTCCTGTGCTCTATACTGGAAGCCTCATTGCTGAGCACCACTCCCATATTCATTAATATGAAGATAAGGGAAGGAAAAAAATATGCCACTACCCTTAACCACTATAAGAAGAATATTGACCTGCCCCTTTCTGCCATACTTACACTTAACACCTTTGCCCATACCATAGGTGCTGCAGGCGTGGGATCACAGGCACAGAAGATATGGGGCGATGAGTACCTGTCAATAACCTCCGTTGTGCTCACCCTTGTTATACTTATTGCATCAGAGATAGTGCCTAAGACCCTGGGCGCAACCCACTGGAAGAAGCTTGGAGCCTTTACCGTTTTTGCGCTAAGGATAATGATATATTCACCACTGTACCCTTTCATCCTGCTTACCAACTTTATTACCAGGGTTCTTCGCAAAGGACAGGTACGTCACACCCTTATCAGCAGGACGGAGTTCAGGGCTCTCACAGACAGTGTGATCGAAGAGGGAGTTATTGAGGATGAAGAGTCTCAGTTACTGCAAAACCTTATGAAGTTTCAGCATATAAAAGTCAGAAGCATTATGACCCCACAGGTTGTTATACTGGCTGCTGAAGAAAATACCCCCATGGAAGAATTTTATGAGAGCTATGATGAGATCATTTTTTCAAGGATACCTGTGTACAGGGAAGAACTGAACCAGTTTACAGGATTTGTGTTGAAAGATGAAATTATGGAGATGATAATAGAACGCCGGGGAAAGGAACCACTCAAATCCATTATCAGACCCATCAAGATAGTGAATGAAGAGATGCCCATAATAAGGCTGTTCTACCGCTTTATTGACCTGAAAGCACATATTGCCATGGTTGTTGACGAATATGGTATGGTGAGCGGACTGGTAACCATGGAGGATGTGCTGGAAACACTTATTGGCCTGGAGATAGTGGATGAGATGGACAACGTGGAGGATATGCAGGTGCTGGCACGCAAGAACTGGGAGACCAGGGCCCGCAAATTGGGTCTTATTAAATAAGGCCTTCCTTTAAACATATATAATGATCTTTCCATTTTCTTTACCTCAAAAAAATGCATTTTTATGAAAATATTCAGGCCATGGGTTTTCCAGGGTACCCTGAGAAGGAAAAATTATTTTGAAGGCTGGTATTTTAAGCATGTGTCAGCCGACAGGAAGTCAGTATACGCTATTATACCAGGTATATCTCTCTCCGGGCAGGGCAGCCACTCATTCATACAGCTGCTCAACGGGATAACAGGTGAGTCATACTATTATAAATATCACGTCAACAGCTTCCGGGCCTCATCACGGGTTCTTTCCCTGAAGGTGGCTGATTCCTCTTTCTCATCTGAAGGCATAAACCTGAATGTGGGAAATGGACAGGAAACAGTAAGCGGAGGTATTAATTATCACCCTTTTAACCATTACCCTTCATCCCCGGCCAGACCCGGCATCATGGGCTGGTACTCCTTTGTGCCTTTTATGGAGTGCAAGCATGGCGTTGTATCAACAGGCCATGCCCTTGAGGGAAGCCTTAAGATAAATAATTCAATAGTTGATTTTAGCGGTGGTCGTGGTTATATTGAAAAGGACTGGGGTACATCGTTCCCTGAATCATGGATATGGCTTCATTGTAATACATTCAAGTCATCTGATGCCTCTTTCACCTTTTCCGTTGCAAAAATACCATGGTTAGGCAGCTATTTCATTGGCTTTATCTCCTATCTCAGGTATGGCAATAAATTTTATAATTTCTCAACATGGTCGGGGGCGAAGGTAAAATCGCTGGAATCTAATAATGACATCCTTGACATCCTTATTGAGAACAGGAAACATACATTTAAGATAAGGGCCGTGAATAAAATGCCCGGTAAACTAAAAGCTCCAGTGAAAGGATCTATGAACAGGGTAATAAAGGAAACCGTTGATGCGGATATAGAAATTATCCTCAGCGATAAAGCAGGAAAT